>JAZNKQ010000076.1:0-11907 GCA_045578645.1 Lachnospiraceae bacterium | reverse complement strand
TCCATATTTATACCCCCGAATAATACAATTATACTGCTAGCCCGTCAGCTCCTGCATATACTCTACATAAGCTGCTGCATTCCGTTTACCTTCATCAAAATAAGATAAATCAAGAGTTGCACAGCTTCTCTTACGGATTTTCATTCCCAGCTTTTCTAAAAGAGCCAGTAAAGACCCGTTGATTACGGCAAAATGGCATACGGTATCCGGACCCATTTCCTTTATTCCCTTCTGAACCGCAAAACGAATCATCTCAATGGGTGCCGTTATTCTTCCGGAAATATTTACAATATACGGAATAAATACACCGTCATCTGCCTTCTTTACCAAAAGCAGACCTGCAGGCTTTCCGTTCTCCAATGCCACAGCTGAGAATTTTGCAAGGTAATCTGCTTTTCTCAGTGGAAACGAAACCCAGTCCAGTCCTTTAGAAATTATTTTTTTATACAAGGCGGAGAGTCCGTCTTTTGTACACTCAGAAAGCGCTTTTACCCTGCCGTAGCTTCCCTCTAAGTATTTCAGCTTTCCCAGCTCTCCCAATGTAATTTCTGCATTACCGGCAATTTCGGTCTCTCCTGCTTCCATAGGATAACCGCGAAGAAGTCTTTCCATCACCGGAAACTGTTCCGCAATATACTCAACCCGGAACCCTGCCGCTCCGAGTCTGTATGCATAATGCATCAGCTCCAGCAAAAATCTTCCGCCTCTGCCTCTGTTACGGTATTCCTTTGCTATATACAAATGCAGCAGCTCCACAGCATCCGGTTTTCTGGCAATAACTGCTGCTCCGCAAGCCTCGTCCCTTTCCTCCATTCCCCATATTTCTATGCAGTCGTCGTCAAGGGCCTCTTCAAGCAGCCAATGTGGAATCATATGCGCATATGCAGAAATTTCCTTCTGCTTCAGCTGTCTTATATACTCCACCCTACCAGTCCTCCTTTTCTCCCAATCCTACCATGTAGGCATAAGGCTCGAAGTCTGCTCTTGTAAAGACCTTACCTGTTTTTACAAACTCGTATTTTATTGCCATAAGATAATGCTTCATGCCGACTGTCTTTCCGTCTCCGTCAGCTGCGGCAAGGAATGCGGCATTAAGAATACAGTTCTTTATATTACCTCCGACAAACTCAAAACGCTCAGCAAGGAAGCGAATGTCAACATCATCCGCAAGCGGAGTTCCCTTCGGAATAGTTGTTCTCCAAAGCATCTCGCGTGTATCGGCATCGGGGAACTGGAATTCCACTATGTACTTCATACGACGGAAGAATGCCGGGTCGATATTATGCTTGTAGTTTGTCGCCAATACGGAAACACCGTCGTAGGCCTCAACTTCCTGAAGAAGCAATGCGGTTTTATTATTGTTAGATGCCTGATTTGAGCCTCCGTCATCGGAACGCTTCGCAAACAGGGTATCACATTCATCAAAAAACAGAACTACATTACACTTCTTCGCTTCACGGAAAATCATGGAAATCGACTTCTCGGTTTCGCCGACATACTTATCGATTACCTTTGAAAGGTCAACCCTGTAAAGCTCAAGATTAAGCTCATGCGCAATTACCTGGGCACACATTGACTTTCCCGTACCGGGTGCACCGAACAGCAGAACGGAAAGTCCGCGTCCGTACGGATACTTCTTTATATAATTCCAATTGTCATAAACCTGTTTTCTGAAATTCATCTGATCAATGGCATGCTCAAGAGTCTCTCTCTGACTTGCATTCATGACAATATCTTCAAATCCGAAATTGGCTTTTACCTTTGTTGCCTTCTGTGTCAGCTCGGAGCTCATCTGATTATAGCAGCCCTCAAACAGCTTTGCACGGGATATCAGTATCTCATGATTCATTACGGAAAAGCTCTTTGCCTGCCTTAAAGCAGCCTTTATTTTTCCCGGAGTAAACAGGAATTTTGTCGACATTTCAAAAAGGTCAACATCCTTATCAAGACCGTATTCCTTCGCAAAATATCTCCAGCAGTTTTCTCTCTCCTGATTTCCCGGTGTCGGAAGCTCAAGCTCTGTAAATTCACGATCCGTAACGCTCTTTAACGGCAGCTTATCACGACTCATAAGGAAAATAAGCACATTGTGCTCCAGCAGCTTTGAAACTGCAAGGTCCATATATCCAAGATATTTTTCCTTTTCATCCTCTCTGTAATCAAGCTCATTCAGACAACAGCAGGCATCGGTAAATATACATTCTCTCCTGACTGCCCAAAGAGCCTTCTCAACAAAGGAAAAATCATACACAAACAGCTTCTTGCAGTTTAGCACGATTGCCCGCATTCCTTTATTCTTACTGAAATGCTTAATAAAAAACCTTCGTCCGCTTCCCTCATCGCCAAACCAGCTGAAAATTCTTACTCCCTGATCATACGATACCTGCATAGCCTCCAGCTGTACCTCATTCGCCATAATCGGGTCAAGCTCAGTGTCGTCCGTAAGCATACGGTAAAACCGCTGATAGCTTTCATCAAGGCGTAAGGGATTTGCTCCGAAAAGATAATCAATTATACGCTTATCCGGAGCTAAAACAGTTGAAAACGGCATATGGGAATTAACGCGAAGGTCCATAACCGGCAGCAGACTTTCAAGGCTTTCCGACATGTGCCCCGAAGCCGCCGTAATAGAAAAGGTCTCGCCAAAATAGAGCCTTGCCGCAGACTCTATGGTCGGTGCCGTATAGGAACCGTTTTCATTTACAATCTGATATACCGAAGCATAGCTTGTCTGCGTGGACGACAAAAGAGCTGCTGCCAAAGCAAAGGTTGTAAAATGGCTGAACCCGAGCTTTTTACACAACTGATAAAACGGATATTTCTCCGCATCCGTCACTGCTATTCTGGAATCGATAAAGGAAAGCATATCATCGGTAGTCAAGCTTCTGCTCTGTGTCTCCTGCTCCCCGTCTTCTTCACTGCTCTGCCTCGTGGATTCGTTAAATGCTCCAAGCAAATCAAACAGCTCCTGGTCAAGCCCCTCTAAAATACTTTCTTCCTCCGAAGCGTCCTCTGCGCTGCCGTCAGTTTCACCTGCACCGTCCGAATTACTGAAAAACTTATACATATTATCGTTACAAAGACTATATGCAATCTCAATATCCGGATACATGACGTTTTTATATTTTCCCTGCCCAGCCGAATACTTTTCCATAAGTCCTTCGATATAATCGGTCAGACGAATATTTACGCAGGCAAAGACATAATCCATGTATTCCTCATAGCTCTTAAAGGGTATGTCTCTCAATTCATCAACAAATTTGCTCTTCGTTGCGTCCATACTTATTTTCCTTTCCTCACCAGTTCATCGTCACCGTAAGACAATTACAGCCATCCTTATATTCATATTCAGCACTGTCCATCATCGTCTTTACCATGTAAACGCCCAATCCGCCAATCTGACGTTCCTGAGCTGAAAGGGTTATATCCGGATCTTCTTTCTCCAACGGATTGTAGGGAATCCCTCTGTCCCTGAAACAGAGTGTAATATTTCCTTCTCTGATTTCTTCGGAAATAAATGCATCGCCTTCGTTTTCACCGTAGGCATAGCTGGCAATATTTACAAATATTTCCTCGGCACATATCTCGATTGTAGTCAGCTTATCAAAAGGACATGCCATGGCGGTCAGATCCTCACGTAAGATATCAAGCAGTTCATCCAGCTTTTCCGTCTGTGCCTTCAATTGTATCTCTCTTTTAATAACATCATCCCCCATATCGCTCTGCAATCTTGGTCCACTGCACCGCTAATACTATTCAACCTTAAGTATCTTTGCAAAACCGGTAACATCAAATATATTCATAACAACAGACGAAACATTGGTAAGCTTCATGCTTCCGCCCTTCGAGGTTGCGGTTTTATGTCCGATTAACAGTGCACGAAGCCCCGCACTTGAGATGTAGTCTACATTTAAGAAATCCAAAACAACATCATTATTCTTCTGAAAAGCATTTAATATCGCCTGCTGAAGCTGCGGGCTTGTATTTGTATCTATCCTTCCGTCAACAATAAGTCTTATGTAGCTTCCGCAATCAGTTAATGTAATGTTCATACTAATCCTCCATTCTTTTATCAGCTAAAATGCTTTATTTCAAGTGACAGCATAGTCAAATCATCAAACGGGTCAGCTTCCCCGACAAACTTATCTACCGATTCGGTCATAGCCTTTAAGGTCTGCTCGGGATTTGCCGATATACAGCTGTTAAGAGTTTCAATCATTCTTTCTTCGCCAAAGAGCTCGTTGGCAGAATTTGTAGCCTCGGGAACACCGTCCGTATATAAGAACAGCTTATCTCCGGGGTTAAGCTGAATTTCATGAAGCTCATAGGGCATGCCCTCCATACCGGCAACAACAAAGTCATGACTTTCCTTAACCAGCTCATACCTTCCGTCTGCTCTCATGAGAGCAGGATATTCATGTCCGGCATTTGCATAAACAAGCTTACCGGTCTTAAGACTGTAAATACCCAGCCAGACGGTTACAAACATATCCGCGTCGTTATTCTCGCAAAGCTGGTTATTAACCTTATACAATACTTCCTCAGGACTGCTGCCGAGCTGCGTCTGGTTTTTAATCAGCGTCTTGGCAATTACCATAAACAGCGCTGCCGGAACACCCTTTCCCGATACATCTGCCATAACCAGTGCCAGATGCTCATTGTCAACCATAAAGAAATCATAGAAATCTCCGCCGACCTCCTTTGCAGGACTCATCGTTGCATAGATATCTATCTCCTTATGCTCGGGGAATGCAGGGAATATGCATGGAAGCATACTTGCCTGAATGTTTGTCGCGACATTAAGCTCCGCACCGATTCTTTCCTTCTCGGCTGTTACCTCTGACAGATTCTTGATATACTGCTGCAGTTCTTCAAGCATCTGGTTGAAGGTCATGGCAAGCTCACCGACCTCGTCCTTCGATTCAACCTCCATCCTTACATCAAGATTACCCTGTCCGATGTTCTCAACATTCTTTGCCAGCTTCTGAATAGGTCTTGTTATGGTACCGGCAACGGTAAAGGAAAGAATAATTACTATGATACCGACCAAAGCAAAGAAAATAATAAAGCGAATCATAACCTCGGAAAGCGTTTCGCTGACCATTTCCTGAGCCTCAACCGTAATGCTGTCGATTTCCTGCTTGGTCTCGATTGACGGAGCAATAATCTCTGCCACATCAATACATACACAGAGCTTCCAGCCGGTCTCATCAAGTGTTGCAAAAGCAATATAGCTGTCGGTTCCGTCAAGCACGGTCCTTACTACACCGGAGATATTCTCCCTGATTGTATTAAGTGTTTCCGTATCCGTTCCTATATGCTGCTCCAGCAGCATGCCAAAGCCTTCCCTGTTATACTCGGGATGTGCAAGATACTGCAGCCCGTCATCAAGAACGAAGGAATAACCGCTCTCGCCAAGCTTCGTGGAAACAATCTCGTCCAGCATATCCTGTACCGTAATATCCGTAGAAAGTACACCCGTTACTTCACCGTTCTCGTCTCTAAAGCGCTTCGCGCAGGTAAGACAAAGCTTTCCGTAGAAGTCAGTGTAGGTATCCATCCAGACTGCATTCTCTTCCTCCGACGCAGCAATAAACCAGTCACGCTTTCGCGGATCATATTCCTCGTTATACAGATTTGACCTTGAATATCTGTAATATATACCGTCAACGGTTCCAAGATAAAGATTATCCATCATGGCACTGTTTTCAAGCTCCGGTGCAAACAGATAATCACAATTTGACAATATTCTGAGTGCTCTTCGTATATTCTCCGTTTCTTCAACTCCGGGCGCAAGCATATACTTTGAGCAGGCAACTCCGTCCTCCGTTTCATAAGGAAGCGGCAGCGGATGCCCCGTAAACAGTTCATCATTAAGATATAGATTTTCAATATATCCGACCGAGCTGTCTATAATATTTCTCAGTCCCACAAGCTTTTCGTTTGAAATCTGTGACTGCTTCTGGGCAAGCTTAATAAGGTTTTCCTCCATCTGCTTCTGAAGTGCTGCTTTACTGTCCTCGGACGCAGTATTTCCGAGCGTCGTGTTAACCTCCTGAAACTCCTGTGTAAGTCCCATCATCTGGACATACGAAACAACGGAAATAATCAGGAGTGTGCCAAGAGACATAAGAAGAAGAACCAATAAGATTTTTATACCTATTTTCATATTCTTAAGCATCAGTTATCCCCCTCTTTTGCAGAATTCCTCAACGCCGCCTTCAAAACGCCCTCAATAAGCTCATCATATTCAATACCCGCAACTCTTGCCGCACCGGGTAAAAGACTTCTCGGTTTAAGACCCGGTACCGCATTTATCTCCAGCGCATAGGGCTTCATACCATCCTCGGAAACCATAAAATCGATTCTGGCAATTCCCCTTGCACCCGTAATTTTATATGCGGCAACCGCCATTTCATTCATTTCCTCAATAACCTCAGCCGGAAGCTGTGCAGGCTTTGATGTATAATCACCGGTAAATACCTTAAGACGGTCCGGATCGTTCTGCTCCTTCTCGTCGCAGATTTCAATGCCCTCAACGCAGGGAAGTATAAAGAGTCCGTCCTCACGCTCAAGTATACCTACGGTAAAAAATCGGCCCGGTATAAACTTCTCTATAAGAATCGGCGATTCATATTTAAATACTTCTTCTATCTTACCAAGCTCGGCTTCATTTCTGACCAGGGCAATTCCAAAGCTTCCTCCCTCCGACGGCGCCTTAGCGACAAAAGGATAGCCTGTATCGGACGGATTAAATTTCCCCGCAGCATATTCCTCCTTCGTAAGAATCTGCCAGTCCGGCGTACTCACCTTAGCCCTTTCAAACAGCAGCTTTGATACAATTTTATCGTTTATGAGTGCGGCTGCATGAGAATCGCTTCCGGTAAATAATATACCCTCCTGTCCGAGTATTGCCTGTATTGTTCCGTCACCGTGCCACTTTCCCTGAACACATACATAAACAACATCAGCATTTACATCCTTCACTTTTTTTATGAGATCCTTCTCATAGTGAATGGGATACACCTCATATCCCCTTCTTTTGAGCGCAGCTCCGATATACTCTGCATTTTCCGCAGATGCATTCCTCTCACTGGAAAATCCGCCGTAAACAACCGCTACCTTCATTATATCCCTCTTTCTTTATAGCTTCTTCTGTTAAATACCTGTACGACTGCAAATAAAACCACGGCAATCACGAAAACAATACCCAGAATCCTTACTCCCGTCTGATAACCAAGAACAATTACCGTTGCAAACACCGTAGGTCCGAGCATCTCGGTAAGCTTCTTGAGAAAGCTCAGGTATGCAAGTGACCTGCTTGCTCCCATTCTTTTTACAGGCGGCAAATCAAGGAAATAATTATTTTGTACACTAAAGCCAAAGCTGTCAGCTACGGCAAGGCATAAAACCGCGATAAATGCGGTTTCAACTCCGCCGACAAATCCGACAAGGAGTAAACCTGCCGAAAACAACAGATTATAGCAATAATTTGAATACAAAAGCTTTTTGTCTTTCTTAATCAGAAAGCCCGAAAGCTTAGGTCCGATATAAACAATTACCAGGCCGTACAAAAGCTGTGCCCTTCCGACATCCGCCACTCCCTTACCAATGCTGTCAAAATACAGTGGCAGATAATAGCTCAGATACGAAGCAACAATACAGGAGGGTGCAATCATAAACACCGCAAAGCAACCCATCTGTATCTTCTCCAACATGCGAAACGAATGCCGTACGGTGCTTTCCGCCACTGCTGTCTTTACGGTATCGTCAGCCTCCGTCGCAGCCTCACGCTTCTTTAATACCGCATTCTCCATGCACATTATCATGACACTGCACAGCAGCGTAAGTCCCGTAGCCATAAAGAATACATTCTGATATCCGAATTTCTCTGCAAGAATCGAACCGAGCGACGAGCCGCAGTTCATACCGGCATACAGACCGGCATTGAGCATTGAGAAGCCCCATGCCTGCTCACTGTCATTCTTTCCGAACAATGCAAGATTACGCAATGTCATCCAGCAGAAGCCGTATCCCAGTCCGACAATTGCCCTTGCCAGAATAAATACAATCAGAGTCGGTGCAATCGCCGATACGAAGGTACCGAACGCTACCAGCAAAAGTCCGATTCCGAAGGGAAGCTTCCAGCCCTTCCGCCTGAGCAGCTCTGTGGTTATAAAAATAGCAACACATGTCAGCAGTGTTTCTGCCGACTGCGGTATTCCCGCTGCCGCATTTTCACTCATTCCGAAAAGGCTCTCTCCAAATCCCTTCGCCATAATCGGAATAAATGCAGCCGAGAGCCTTGATGCAAAATAAAATACAAATGCAATCTGTCTGACATATGAAAGAGCTGCAGGACGAATTCTGTTTTCACCCTGCTTCTTCTCTGTCGTCAGCTTAATCATAAGCCATACTATTTCAACAGAAAAGAAAATTGAAATCACCATTGTTGTCGACAGATTTATCAGCGTATCTGACAGCTCCGCCTGAATATATGCTTCATCCAGATGCTGTTCATACATAACAAAACGCAGATACATTTCCTTCTGGAAATAAGCCGCAAACGCGAAAGCAATCTGTATAACAACAAGTATTGCTATAAGCATTGCCATAATGTTTCCGGTTTCAATCTGTCCTCTGATATTAAAAACCGGCCCCTTCCAAAAGAAGAAAAACAGCGAAAGCGTTGCTCCGATTCCCAGAATCAGCATACACAGCAGTAATAAGCTCCGCAGCTGCTCGGATTCACTGCTGTTAAGAATCCAAAGGAAAAACATCGTAAGCGCAACCGTAACCACCGAGCCTCCGAAAAGGGAATATCGAGTCATTTTCTGATCCACGTCTCTATACCATCCATTTATCTATAAATTACTGTAAAATAATCGTTCCGTCAGCACTCTGTGCTACGTCAAGCACACCGTCATTCTGTGTAAAAATAACCGCATTTTCATCGAGATAGCTGTGTGAATCAATAACACCGGCAGGCTCAAGGAAGGTTATGTGCAGCTTACTTCTTATAGGCTTAAACTGGCTCAAAAGATGCAGAAGCTGACCGCGCTTTTTCTCCTCGACATAGCCCTTAAGCATCAGTGTTACATCATACGGACTCTCTCCGTACAGTCCGTCGTACATCTTTTTCTCATTTCGGCACACGTAATTCTGAACCCTGCTTCGTTCTACAATTACGGGCTTCTCACCAAGTATTATCTCACATATTCTCTCTATGCAGAATGCAGTTCCCTTCCGGCGCAGCAGCTCAGGTGCTTCAAGCAGAAGATTTCGCAAAACATCCTCACCGAGATATCCGCCGTCAACGTCAATCCCCAGCCACCTTGCGTATACCTCAAGAAGCTTCACCGGTGCCTTTTCTATCGGCAGCAGCTCTGCCCTCTCATCAAGCTCATCCTGAAAATCATTATAGATGCTTGAAAACACCGAAAGATATCTGTGAAAAAAGCTGTTTCTCTCACGGTAGACCTCGGGAAAGGTTTCCATGAAATTATCACCCGGAGCATCAATCCTGATATTGCGTAATTCAACACCCTCGCCGATTATCTCAATCATAATCCAAAGGTACCTTCCCGAAATCTCATATAAAAGCACATCCGGCTTGTTGATAAAATACAAGCCCCGCAGATGCTGAATAAGCCTTTTTCTGTCCATCAGACTGCATTCGGAATTCATCATTATATCCGTACCGGTCTTCTCATTGGAAGCCGCCACATATAAATAGCACATACAGTTTTCCGGAAGCTTTAAATCGAAGCAGAGTCTCCCCCACTGACAGTCAGTAAAACCGCTGTCTAACATAGGTAATACGAAAAAGCAGCTGCCTCCGGATGCATCCGAACACAGCGAATCACTCTCGCCCAAGGTGATTTTACTGAGAAAAGCCTTCTTTATTCGATTTTGCCGCATTGTATATCTGATTCCGGCCATAATAAACCTCCGTTATTTTCCGTCCTCCGGCATCGGAAGAACCTCTATGTTAATCTTTCCGGGATATAACAGACAATTCTGGTCAGGTCTTATATCAGCACCCTCGGCAGTTGCATAGCCGCCGCCTTCTGCAATAATATTAAAGGCTGACATATATCCGACGCATTCAAGTGCCTCGATTGCATGGAAAAGCTTATCAAAATGAAGCAGCTCACCAAAATTGCAATTACCGTGTATATAATCAAGCTCCTTACGTATTGTCTGCTCTATCTGTTCTCTGCAATTCTCGTAATGAGGCTTTACATAAATGGTTCCCGAGGTTGCAACCGCCTGATATACCGGCTGGCGAACCTTCACCCTTGTAGAAAGCAGCCGTCTCTTATCAAGCCACTTTTCAATCTCTGAAACATAGCGTGCCGAAAGCTTGGGGAATTTCTCTGAAACACCCGGCAATACTACAACCTGAACCTCATTTTTCTCGCTGTCCAGCCATGCATGTACCTTTGATATGCAAAGTCCCGGTACATTTCTGACAAGCTGCTCATAATCGGCTTCACTTACCGCCGTATACGGAACGTTCATATCTGCAATAAACCTTTTCCTCACATCCTCAAGTGTTTCCTGAAAACAGCCGCCCTTTCCCGCAATCGGGTTTGTGAAAATAATATCGCTCTGATATCCTTCGGGAACAAAGAGATTGCCCACACGTACGTTTCCTTCCTTCCCCAGCGTAACCGCTATCGAAGCAAGATACAGCTTTGCGCCGACATAATCGCCGGCATCGAGAATAACTATCTTTCCCTCATTCTCGTAGAGATAATATGAAAGCTCCTGCTCTTCCATTCTTCCGGGCTTTACAAAATCATATACACTGCCGCCGTTCCCGTCATCACGCTCTGCAATAAGCACAAAGGTATCGGTAACAACATGCCCGGCAGGGAGCATCAGCTCCTGATTATCATATCCGTAAACATCGCCGACATAATACTTGCGCATCATCTCTTCGTTATATATAACAACCTTAACGGGATTCTTAACGTTTCCCGGTCCGTAGCCGTATTTCTTCTTATCAAACTTGAAGGAATATGCACCGAAGCCCTCCTGCACACGCCGGTAAAATCTGCCGTGTTCGGCATCCTCTCCCGCCTCACTGTACATTCTGTAGGAGGTTCCCTTCTGCTCCTTGCAAAAAACCCTGACATATCCGTTTTCTATCATTGCACAATTAAGGAAAACATCCGAAGCCTTCTGAAAGGAATGTGTTATTACATGTGTCTCCTTCTGCATGACAGGAAACAAAAAGCCCGTCATATATGAAATTTCGGGAACTATGTCATAATCCGTATCCCTTACGACAGCCTTCCACACATATCCGGAAACAGGACCCTCCTCATATCTTTCGGGTCGCTGCTTTGGCTGTACAAAATACATCAGACCGTCGGTAAGAAAGCCTCTTGTTTCATCCTGAACCTGCATCGGAACAAAGCCTTCCTCCGTATAGCAGTACCAGTCAAGCTCACCAAAGAACTGCCCCCCGTCCTCAGCAAACGGATTCCGCTTATATTTACAATCCGTTTTTACATGAATTATTCCCTGCTCTCCGGAATCAAGGGGCTTATCAAGTACAATAAACAGCTCTGTTCCCTTTTTGACCTTCTCACCGATAACCGCTGCCCTGATATTAACCTTCGGGTCAAGCACATGACAGTAATCATGTATACCGCTGTCATCCCTGCCGTAAAGTCCGATTACCCTGCTTGAGGTCATATTCCTCGCGAGGGTTGTTTCAAAGCTGATGTCACCTACACGGAAACGCTGGTCGGCAGGAATCAGAAAATCCTCCTTTGCACCGCGGGGCTCAAGATACACCTTTGCGCTGCTGCCCTTCATGGGCTTATAGCCAAGAAGCTTAAGCAGCTTGGCGCGTACCGCGTCCGGCACCCGGTTCATCTGACTCTGCTGCAA
>JAZNKQ010000075.1:0-5051 GCA_045578645.1 Lachnospiraceae bacterium | reverse complement strand
TGCACAGCACTTTTTCACACCATTCTCCATTCCCATGATGTATTAATGATATACCCTATAATACAACATTGTCGGCAGATTTTCTATATTAAACGTTCATTCTATTCAAAAACTGCTTCTGATGTAAGCATGGCGATGAGTTCTTCTAAATTCATGCTTCCAAGCTCACCCCTGTCACGGCTTCTTACCGAAATGAGACCGGAGCTTTCCTCTTTCTCTCCGAGTATCAGCATATAGGGAGTTTTTTGAAGCTGCGCCGAACGTATTTTATATCCGAGCTTTTCGTCGCGCCTGTCAAGCTCACAGCGAAGTCCTGCTGCAAGAAGCCGGTTCATGACCTTTTCACTGTATTCTGTAAAACGGTCGGAAACCGGAAGGATTTTTACCTGCACGGGTGAAAGCCACATGGGGAATTTACCTGCGTAATGCTCAATCAATATTCCGATAAAGCGCTCTATTGAACCGAAAACAACCCTGTGAATCATAATGGGACGGTGCTTGGCTCCGTCGCTTCCTATATAATCTGCTTCAAAGCGCTGGGGAAGCTGGAAATCAAGCTGTATCGTACCGCACTGCCATGTTCTTCCTATTGAGTCGCGCAGATGGAAGTCAAGCTTGGGACCGTAAAATGCTCCGTCACCCTCGTTAACCGAGTAATCAAGCTTCATTGATTTTACGGCTTCTTCAAGTGCGTTTGTTGCAATAGCCCAGTCCTCATCGCTGCCGATACTGTTCTCGGGGCGTGTGGAGAGCTCAACGTGATACGTAAATCCGAATTTTGTATAGACCTCATTTATCAGTCGTACAACATTTTTTATTTCATCGATAATCTGGTCCTGCGTCATGAATATGTGCGCATCATCCTGTGTAAAGCAGCGTACGCGCATGAGACCGTGAAGCTGTCCTGATTTCTCGTGACGGTGGACAAGTCCGAGCTCACCCATTCTTATCGGCAGCTCCTTATAGGAATGCGGCTCCATTTTATAAACGAGCATTCCGCCGGGGCAGTTCATTGGCTTAATGGCAAAGTCCTTTTCGTCAATGACTGTCGTATACATGCTTTCGCGATAATGATCCCAGTGTCCTGATGTTTCCCAAAGCTCACGGTTTAGCATTATCGGTGTTGAAATCTCAACATAGTTTTCACGTTTATGAAGTCTTCTCCAGTAATCAATAAGAAGATTCTTTAAAACAGTTCCCTTGGGGAGGAAGAAAGGAAAGCCCGGACCCTCATCCATGAGAGTGAACAGACCGAGCTCGGCTCCAAGTCGCCTGTGGTCTCGCAGTCTGGCTTCCTCAAGCATATGGAGATAGTCGGAAAGCTCAGACGCCTTCGGGAAGGCAACACCGTATATTCTTGTGAGCATTTTATTTTTTTCGTCACCGTGCCAATAGGCACCGGCAACGCTTAAAAGCTTAAAGGCTTTTATTATTGAAGTATTGCTGACATGAGGACCGGCACACATTTCGACGTATTCTCCCTGTTTAAAGAACGTGAGCGTCTCATCCTCCGGCATTGCGCTGATAAGCTCGAGCTTATAGTCCTCATTAAGCTCCTTCATGTAAGCGATAGCGTCGTTTCTTGACATTTCAAATCTTTCGAGAGGCAAAGCTTCTTTAATGATTTTGCTCATTTCATCCTCAATTGTCTTAAGGTTTTCGTCGCAGAAGGCGAAGGAAAATTCAAAATCATAGTAGAAGCCGTTGTCAATTGCAGGTCCTATTGCGCATTTTGTGTCAGGGTAGAGCCTTTTAACTGCCTGCGCAAGAATGTGGGAGCAGGTATGCCTAAAGGCGCGGCGTCCTTCTTCTTCATCAAACTTTCTTTCGATGATTGTACCGTTTTGTAAAATTACTTTCATATTGTAGTACTCCTTTCAATTGGAAATTTTGCGCAAAAGCGAGAATGGGAATTAAAAAAGCACCCTCGAGGGCTATTGCCTTCTAAGGGTGCATTAATTCATGCACGGTTCCACCTTAACTTTTCACTTCGGATTCAATCAAACCCTATCCTTTAACGCAGGAATACGACTTCGCTTACAAGAAAATCCTTCGGCGAAGCAGCTCCGGAGTGGTTTTCATATATTTTCAGCATAAGGAGCTCTCAGCATTTGCTCCCTTCTCTGTCTGCATCCCGTATACTACTCGTTCCGTCATTGCTTTTGCTTCTTTGTATTTTAAATCACGCATCTTTTTTTGTCAAGAGCAGGTTTTGAATTTATTACGAGATGCAGGTTGTGAAATTATTACGAATCGGAGCCGGAAATTTTGGCAGAAATTTGTTGAAAAAGCAGTCTTCTCAAAAACGGTCAACGGGATATAATGAAATTAACCGGGTTGGTCAATAGTGCGAAAAATCATATAGCCATTGCGATATTCCTCGCGACAAGTCGCTCAGAAATGGGGATTAGTGCGAAAAATCTTACAACATGATTTTTCACAACTAACCTTGGTTAGTTTGGCTATCTTGTGCTGAAGCGTCACAAATAGCCTTTATGCGACACGAGAAATCACCTGCGTGAATTTCTTGTGCGGATTCCTACGCTACGCTTCGGAATGGGGATTAGTATGAATGAAAAATTTTTCAGTCTGCCTGAACAGAAGCGTCAGACAATAATAAATGCCGGTTTGGAGGTTTTTTCGCAGAACAGCTACAAAAAAAGTCCGATGAGCGAAATTGCCGGAGCGGCAGGGATAAGTAAAGCCTTGCTTTTTCATTATTTTGATAATAAGAAGGAATTGTATTTCTTTCTTTGGAAAGAATGTGCAAGGATAACGCTTGAATATACCGCGCGATACGGCTGCAATGAAAAGGTGGATTTGTTTGAGCTTATGAAGCGGGGACTTCGGGCAAAGATTCAGCTGATGAAGGATTATCCCGCACTGGCAGCTTTTTCGATTAAGGCGTATTATGAAAAGGACCCCGAGGTTTATGAAATGATACAGGCAAGCTACAAGGAGTATTCGGGAAGAAAGGAGCAGCACGTAATGACGGAGCTGTCTCCCGAGGATTTCCGCCCCGGTATTGATCTCGGAATGATGTATAAGGTAATGTTCTGGACGCTCGACGGGTATACAACAAATCTTATGAAGCGTGAGTCGTGGGATGCGGATGTTGCCGAGAAGGAGTATGGTGAAATAATTGATTTCTGGCGTAAAATATTTGTCAGGTAACAGCGGTTTGGAGGATACCGCAGAATGGAGGGAAAATGCAGAAGAAACAGGAAATTATAAAAATAAACCGGCTTACCAAATACTACGGTAAGGCAAGAGGAATTGTAGGGCTTGACCTGACTGTTGAGGAAGGTGACTTTTTTGGATTTATCGGACCTAACGGAGCAGGAAAGTCAACTACAATAAGGACGCTTCTCGGGCTGATTGAAAGAAGCTCGGGCGAAGCGCAAATCTTCGGGAAGGATGTTTCCGAAGAGAAGGAAGCGATTCTTCGTGATATCGGTTATATGCCTTCTGAGGCAATATTCTATGACGGTATGAGAGTTAAGGATGTTATAAAGCTTTCGGCTGATTTGAGAAAAATGAATTGCAGGGAAGAAGCAGCGCGCTTATGTGAACGCCTGCAGCTTGATGTAAACAAGAAGGTTGATGAGCTTTCTCTCGGAAACAGAAAGAAGGTTGCTATTGTATGCGCAATGCAGCACAAACCCAAGCTCTACATATTTGATGAGCCTACAAGCGGACTGGACCCGCTTATGCAGCACGAATTCTTCAGCCTGCTGGAGGAGAGAAACCGTGAGGGTGCAACTATATTCTTTTCATCACATGTTTTATCAGAGGTTCAAAGATATTGTAACCGTGCGGCGATTGTCAGGGAAGGACGGCTTATTGCGTGCGGTACGGTAGATGAGCTTGCAGGTAACAGCGCAAGGAGAATAATTATTAGCGGAAAGCCTGATATGACCGGGCTTAAAGGGATGCGTGACGTGACGGAGACGGAGGATGGCTTAAGCTTTCTCTTCGGCGGCAATATTAATGATCTGATTAGTGTGCTGGCGGGAAACCGGATTAAGGACCTGACTGTATCGGAGCCGGATCTTGATGAGATTTTTATGCACTACTATACAGACGGTAATGAAAATTAGTTTGGAGGATAGAGATGACAATATATAAACATGAGTTAAGACTTGGACGTATGTCTCTTGTTATTTGGACATCCGCCATTGCGGCTTTGATTGCGGTATGTGTGCTTATTTTCCCGGATATGGCAGGTGAGATGGAAAGTGTCACGGATATGTTTTCTTCCATGGGAAGCTTTTCGGCAGCCTTTGGTATGGATAGAATTAATTTTGGCGAATTCCTCGGGTTTTATAGTGTTGAATGCGGAAATGTAATCGGTATCGGCGGTGCACTCTTTGCAGCCCTGATTTCAATATCAGTGCTTGCAAAGGAGGAGAAGGAGCATACGGTGGAATTTCTGCTTACCCATCCGATAAGCAGAAGAAGGGTTGTTACTGAAAAGCTTTGCTCAGTTGCCACACAGCTGCTGGTATCAAATATTATTATTTTTGTCGTAAGTGCTGCATCAATGCTGGTAATAGGTGAGGAGCCTGAGTGGAAGATTGTAATTCTGCTTCATCTTGCATATCTTATTATGGAAATGGAAATAGCGGCAATTTGCTTTGGAATATCAGCCTTTATAAACCGCAGCGGTGTCGGAATAGGTCTCGGAACGGCGGCAATACTTTATTTCCTTAATCTTATTGCTAATATTACGGACGGGGCTTCTTTCCTTAAGTACATAACACCGTTCAGCTATACGGATGGTGCCGATATAATAGTTGAGGAAGCACTTAATATATCATATCTGATTCCGGGAATCTGCTATGCGGCAGTTGCCATTGCGGCAGCCTATATAAAGTATTGTAAAAAGGATGTTCATTAAGGACAAAATAGGATTTTCCGGTAAAGAGGAAAACAAAAAGGTCGGCGAAAGCCGACCTTTTATAGTGTCATATTACCACAAAAACGCGAAAAAAACAAGACTGGTAAAGTTTTTGCCCCGGTATTATAATCAACGCCGCCTTATAGAAGGG
>JAZNKQ010000074.1:0-7851 GCA_045578645.1 Lachnospiraceae bacterium | reverse complement strand
CGGCAAAAAGCCGCCCAAACGCATCTGGCAGGATTCGAACCTGCGGCCTTCGGCTTCGGAAGCCGCTGCGATATCCACTTCGCTACAGATGCTTAGAAAAAAGGGTCGTGAACCGACCCTTAATTACTTTTTCAGCTTCATACGAAGCCCAAAGAGAAAACTCTGCGACTGCTGCCGCCAAAAGCCTTATTATGCTTCCTGAGAAATAATCTCTTTCTTGTTATATGAACCACAAGCCTTGCAAACTCTGTGAGGCATCATAAGTGCACCGCACTTACTGCACTTAACAAGATTGGGTGCAGTCATCTTCCAGTTTGCTCTACGACTGTCACGTCTTGCCTTTGATGTTCTATTTTTCGGACATATAGCTCCCATTTTTACACCTCCTTATTGTAGTCATTAAATAAATCACGGATAACTGACATTCTCGGGTCTAGCTCTGTGCGGTCGCATCCACACTCCCCTTTGTTAAGGTTAGCTCCGCAGACCTTGCAAATTCCCTTGCAGTCTTCATTGCACAGAACCTTCATTGGGAACCCAATCATAATCTCCTCGTTAACCATAGCGTCAACGTCAAGATCATATCCGATAATATAACTTACGTCGTCTTCATCCTCCCCGTCGTCACCGGTCTCATCATTAAAGTCAAAACGCTGCTTAACCTCAATGCGGAACGGTACCTCCACTGCTTCAAGACATCTGTCACACGGAACGGCAAGGGATAAATCGATGACTGCATCGAGCATCACCTTTTTACTGCCGACAGAGGTAAGAACAATACTGACAGGATTCTTTCGGATAAAATCGTATTCGACACCCATGTGTGAATACCTGTCCATCTCGATTTCAACCTGATAGTCGCGGCTCTCGTGATTAAGATTCATAATCTCTGATAACGATAATCGCATAAACATGTTCCTTTCTTCAGACAGCAAAACGACGTGCCGAAAATCGCACAGAAATTATTATATCAGATTATATTTTGTTGTCAATACTATTCTTTGCAGAATTCCTCTGCCCGCTTTAAGGCTTCATCAATATTTGCGCAGAAGCTTCGCTCTCCGAGCTGCTCATAAACACCCGACTTTTTAAGTACTGACAGCGGCTGTAAATTGACATGTGAGAAGATAATTCTTATACCCCTCTTACGGCAGCCTTCAATTACCCCCTCAAGCGCCTGCATACCTGACGCATCAATGGCAGGCACGCTGCGCATTCTTATGATAAGCACCTTCTCATCATCCTCAGACAGAAGTGATGAAAACTTCTCAGATGCAGCAAAGAATATCGGACCTGTAATCTCAAATACTCTTACACCCTTCGGTACGGGCTTTCCTTGAATATCATCCGATTCAGCATTCTTATCGTCATGAGCCGCATAGGTCCAGCCATATACATCCGTCACCTCTGACATGCGCTTCATAAATAAAAGTGCAGCAAGCACAAGGCCTACTCCGATTGCTACGACAAGGTCAAACACAACGGTAAGCACCAGTGTAACCACAAGCACAATTATATCGCTTTTCGGAGAGGTCTTTATGAGGCGCACAAAGGTCCTCCAGCCGCTCATATTATATGCAACCATAAACAGGATTGCCGCAATCGTAGGCATGGGAATCAGCTTTGCAAGCGGCATAAGCGATACCAGCACAATAAGCAGTACAACCGCATGAACCATTCCCGCAATCGGAGTTCTTCCGCCGTTCTTTATATTTGCCGCAGTACGCGCGATGGCTCCCGTAGCGGGAATTCCGCCGAATAATGCAGATGCAACGTTACCGGCACCCTGCGCAACAAGCTCGGCATTTGAATTATGCTTACTGCTTATCATACCATCGGCAACAACGCAGGAAAGAAGAGATTCTATAGCCGCAAGAACAGCTATCGTAACCGCATCGGGCGCAACCGCTGAAATTTTATCAAACGAAAATTCCGGAAGTGCAAATGACGGTGCCGCTGATGATATCTCGTATAAATCTCCGATTGTATTAACCTTAAGGTCAAGAAGTGCTACTATTCCGGCACCAACGATAACAGCAATAAGTGATGCCGGTATTTTCTCAAGCTTCTTAGGCCAGAAAGCAATTATTGCAAGTGAAACAAGACCAACTGCAAGAGCCTGCCAGTTAATGGTTGAAATGCTTTTTACAACCTCCTCTGCTTTTTCAATCGTCTCTATCGGAGAGGATGAAAAAGTAAGTCCGAGAAAATCCTTAATCTGTCCGATGGCTATCGTAACCGCAATTCCGAAGGTAAAGCCGGTTGTAATGGTAAACGGAATATATTTTATCAATGAACCAAGCTTTAAGACACCCATAAGTACAAGAATGATTCCCGCCATAATAGTCGCAATCACAAGCCCGTCCATACCGTTCTTTGCCACTATTCCGGCAACAATCGACGCAAATGCCGCTGTAGGACCTGCTATCTGTACCCTGCTTTCTTCGAGAAACGAAATTACAAAACCCGCAACAATCGCAGTATACAGACCCTGCTCAGGACCCACACCCGACGCAAGCGCCAGTGCAATAGAAAGAGGGAGCGCTATAATGGCCACAATCACACCTGCAATTATGTCCTTTATCAGCTGCTCCCTGCTATACTTCTTTAAGCATGAAAACAATTTCGGTTTTAAATACATGACATTTCCTCCGAATATGTAATAACAGTTTTGGTACAAAAAGCGCACCAAAAGATAAGCTATCACTAATCGGATACTGCGTCAAGCACTAATTATCGCCTTTTCTGAGTTTTATTTCTCCGTCCTCATAAACCACCTTTATCTTATTATCGCTAAGCTCCAGATTATCAAGCAGCTTTCGCGGTATCTGGACTCTTCCGGCCTTGTCGATAATAGCAAATTCCTCCTGAGTCTCTTCCTCCGCCCAGTTTATGTTTTCTGCGGTCGGATTAAGGGCATAGCGTTCCTTAAGTATTCTCTCGCTGCTGATCTTTCCGTCACGTATCGCAACCACACGCTGAACCTTTTTCGAAAGCTCAACATCATGGGTTACAATAATAATGGTCTGATTCTGCTCCCTGTTCAGCGTTCTGAATACATCCAGAATATATTCGGCTGTTTTTTTATCTACCGAGCCGGTAGGCTCATCGGCAAGTAACAGCTTCGGTCTGTTGGCAAGAGCAATGGCAATTGCTATTCGCTGCTGCTCTCCTCCCGACAGCTGGCTCAGCCTGCTGTTTTTCCGGTGTGTCATTCCGACAAGGTCAAGAAGCTCAAGCGCCCTTTCACGCTTGTGCGCTTCACTCGTCAGCTGCATGGGTGTAATAATATTCTCGTAAGCATTCAGATACGGAAGCAGATTCCTTGCATTATTCTGCCATACAAATCCGACGGTATCACGCTTATACAGCACCTTCTCCTTCTTTGACAGCTTAAACAGATTCTTTCCGTCAACAAAAAGCTTCCCCGCACTCGGCTCATCAAGACCGCCGAGCATATTTAAGAATGTTGATTTTCCGCTTCCGCTGTTTCCGATTATCGCGGTCAGCTCACCACGCTCTACCGTCAGGTCAAGACCCTGAAGCGCCAGAACCTCAAGCTCCGATGTTTTATAGATTTTAACAAGGTTTTCGGCCACCACCATAGGTGTACTTTCATTTGCTTTATTCCCGTCCATGCTTGTAAACCTCCAACCCTCCGGAATCAACAACAAACACCACATCACCGGCATCCATAAGTCCCGTGTCATGAGTTGTCATAACGATTGTAACGCCTTCCTTTTCAACAAGACCCTTAAATATATTAACCACGGTAATCGCAGTCTGACTGTCAAGCTCCGCCGTAGGCTCATCGGCAAACAAAACTGCCGGCTGATGTGCAATTGCACGCGCGATTGCCACCCTCTGCTGCTCTCCGCCCGACAGCTCCTGAGGCATATGGTCGGCACGATTCTGCAGCCCGACCATATGAAGACATCTGCGTACACGCTCCTCGCGGTTTCCTTCGTATTCTGACAGGCGCAATGAAAATTCAACATTTTCATATACCGTCATAATGGGTATAAGAGACACGGACTGAAAAACAAATCCGAATTCCCTGCGTCTTATCTGCTCTCTTTCCTTTTCGGCACATTTTGCTATATCCCTGCCCCTAAAGAGTATGCTCCCCTCATCCGGCCGGTCAAGTGCCCCAAGCATGTTCATTAATGTGGTTTTTCCCGAGCCCGAAGGCCCGCGCAAAATTGCAAGGGATTTCTCCGGAATACTCATATTAATATTTTTAAGTACCTCAAGACGTTCGCCGTTTGCTATATCAAAGCTGCGACTCACGCCGATTGTTTTAATCATAACGGCCTCCATTTCCAATGCTAAACAGCCAAATACAGCCTGCTTCACGGCCCGGGATTTTGCGTGCCCTTTTGATACAAATATCCCGTACGGCCGTCAGGCTTAATCCTCTCCGAGCTTGAGTGCCTGTGATATCTTCATTCTGAATATCTGGTTAACAAGTACACCGAGACATATAATAAATACCGCTCCTATAACCACAAGCAGCCGTGCAATATCTGCCCCGTCAGTAATCAGCTCAAGCGGAAGCACTCTTTCAGTGTCCGAATACGCAATCTGGATTATCGGCACATAAAGATTTGATGCCAGCCATCCGATTCCCACACCGAAGCCGATTGCAATACATCCCGTAAGCACCTGCTCATTAATCAGCATATGTACTATTTCACTGCGGCTCATACCCATTGCCCTGAAAATACCGAACAGTAATTCCCTTGAGCGTATCGAAAGCGTCCAGTAGATAAGATAACCGATACAGCATATAAGAAGTATCGTAATAAAGCTCATTGTAAGAATTCCGTTCGTTCCCTGGAACAAGGTCTCTCCGCTTATGCTCTCCTTCTCACTGATACCGTCCACACATTTTGTAAGAACAAGCTCCTGTGCTTCGGCAAAATCGTAAAACGAAGCTGTTTCCCCACCCATATTGAACCAGATTTCGTAGGGGAACACTCCCGTTACCTCCTGCACCGCCGAAAGATGTGACACAACAAGGTAATTCTCCGTAACCTGCGTTGTTTTATCCGGCAGAATTGATATGCTTGAAGGGCTGTAGGAGGGCCAGTAATCAAAAAATCCGTATATTACGCCGTAAACGGTTCCTGTGAAATTCGAATTTGTAATCGTATAGGAAATCTCATCACCTATCTTAAGCCCCAGCTTGTCTCTGAAATTCGACGAAACAAGCACTGCCTCGGCATTCTTTGAAAGCACATTGAGGTATTCATAATAATCATATTTCAAAAGTCCGTCATCCAGAGAGGTAACCTCTCCGAAATCCTTTGTATTAATTGCAAGCAGTGCCGAATCACGTCTTACATCATCTGCCCTCACCGCAACGCGGTCATTGCGGTAAACCTTCGCAATTCCTTCGGCACCGGCAAGCTGTCCGTATTTACCGAAATCAGGCTCCGTATAAATAAGCTCCGCTTCCGGGTCTATCATCAGATATGCCGCATTGCTTTTCCAGTACTCCTGTATAACGATGTCCGCTCCGGTAAGGTACTCCTTATTCCGCTCGGCATTTGCAAGGATTGTCCGCGCAACGGTTGTATTAAACATTCCGAACGCCACGGTCAGCACAAGAAATACCATAATAAAGGTCTGCTTATTTCTTGTTCTCTTAAGCTGCAGAAATGAGGTATAGCTTGCCGGACTCCAGCTGCGCTTTCCGATTGCATATACCAGATTTACAATAAGCGCATGTATACGTAGCGAAAACATGCCCGCACCCAGTATGAAAAGCGACGAGCTTAAGAAAAGCAGCGGATCAAGCGCCTCTCCCGAAAGCACGTTTTTAAGCAGTATTTCCTCCTGCTTACTGAAGGTATAGAGACCGTACAGCGACACCGCAAGAATAATCACATCAAGAAACAGCTTCTGCCAGAGCGGCTTTGTCTGTCTGCTCTTTTTACGCTTTACGGACACTATATTTGCCTTATCGCGTCTGAATACAGGAAGAAGTGTCATAGCAACAGACAGAACCACCGCAATAATACCGTACGCTAACACATCCGCACTATATTCAACCTTAAGCGCACGTCTTTGCTCAAATTCAAGAAATGCGCTGGACGCTCCGAGTATTCTGCATATCAGGCTGCCAAGCGGCAGACCGATAATAAGACTTATGCCCGAAAGAAAGCCCGACTGGTAGAAATACAGTCTCACTATCTGCGACTTTTTCGCACCGCGGCTTTTAAGGAGGGCAATTTCATTATCCTCCATCTCAAGCATCTGCCGCGATATCATAAACAGAAAGGCACAGAGCAGAACCATAACAGGTACCTGAAGTATACTGAGTGTTACCGAAATCTGCTTCTCTTTAATCAGATATTCCTTCATATAGTCAATATACTCCGGCTCCGTAACACTTGAATGCACACCCTTGTATTTATCCTTCAGTCCTTCGGATACACTTACAATGTTTTCAACCTGCTCAGGTGAAACCCCGTTATAGTCAAACATCACCGTCCAGGTTTCATTATACTGATATCTTGAATCACCGCTTTCCGTAAAGGTCTGCTCAAAAAGCTCGGGTGAAATCATCAGATGATTTGAATAATAATCGGGCGAATACCTCCAGTATATATCGCTGTCATCAGAATTTGAGAATACGCCTACAACACGGACTCTGATTATGTCACCGTTCTCAAGCTTCATATTCACAAATTCAAGAACCTCGCCTACCAGCAGATTCAGGCTTATCATCGCACCCTGACTGATAACTGCCTCAAAGCAGCCGTCCTCATCGCGTTCCGCACTATACATCCTTCCGCTCAAGATTTCCGCATGCCCGGAAAGGTCCGAAAGCGACGCTATTGATATTTTCTGCTCATTACGGGAGCCGTCATGTATGGTCAGCGATTTTGCAGTGCTTACAATGGTATTCTGAAAGCATATTTTCTCCTGTACCGGTATTCCGAGCTGCGTCTGAATATCTCCTGCCAGCCCGCGTATTTTTTCCAGTCCCTCGGTTCCGGCTCTTTTACGAACCATTCCGACCATTTCAACAGCCATCGGATGACGGTTTTCTTCTTCTATATATCGACTGAACTCATCCTCAAGCATTCTTCCCGCAGAGGCTTCCCGATACATGGGATGGCTCACTGCAATGGCGATGAGCAGTATATTTCCGATAAGAAGACTGCACACCATCCATTTTTTATGTAAAACTCTCTGCAACATTAAATGAAACATTGTTTCCTCGCGTTCTGCCGTCAAAACGGCTGCTGTAATATATCCAAAGGCGCTTACCTAATAACTACCTTTTCACCCTCATCAAGACCATGAACAACCCAGGTTTCACTGCCGTTGTTAGGTCCGCAGACTATGTATCTTTTACTGCTCATTCCGTCTGCCGCAACATATACAAATTTGCCTTTATTATCACTGTCAATTGCCTTCGTCGGAATAATCAGTGCATCCTCCATCCGCACACTCTCAAATCTTACGGTTATATCTTTATTAATGGAGAATACGGACGCATCGCCCTCGATCGCAATATAATCGTTAGTCCCCAGCAAATTCGGCGAAAGACTGTTGTTTCTGCAGGAAACCACCCTTCCTTCAACATTTACTGTTTCCGAACCTCTGACCTGTGATACGGTAACCGGCATATTATACCTTAGGAGGTCTGAACCGCCCTCAATATAGACCACGATTTCATCCGTGCTGAATATACTTCCGACATACTGATAGTATGACAGACTCTGTGAAGCACGAAGTCTTGATAAATCTCCGATTATACCGCTGCAGGGAGCCGTTATGTACATGGGACTCTCAAGCTTCTCAAACTTGTCGTATTCTGCTTTCAGCTGCCCTATT
>JAZNKQ010000073.1:0-3347 GCA_045578645.1 Lachnospiraceae bacterium | reverse complement strand
TTTTTCCTGTAAGGAGTATGGAACTCTGTGTAAGGCTTCCGCCTGATTTATGCATACTGACAGAGGACATATCCGCTCCTGCTGCCATTGCGGAAACCGGCAGGTTCTCGCCAAAGGATAAATGTGTTCCATGCGCTTCATCGGCAAGCACCAGCATATTCTTTTCATGCGCCAGCTTAACTATGGAACATATATCGGAACAGATGCCATAGTAAGTCGGATTATTAACGAGTATCGCCTTGGCATCCGGATTTTGTTCGATAGCTTCTTTTACCTGGCTTACTGACATTCCCAGTGATATGCCGAGCTTATTATCCACATCCGGATTCACATATACCGGTACTGCCCCACATAAAATAAGTGCATTAATGGCACTTCTGTGTACGTTACGGGGAAGAATTATTTTATCTCCCCGTTTGCAGGCATACATAATCATGCTCTGCACACAGGAGGTTGTTCCTCCTACCATAAAAAATGCATTTGCCGCTCCAAAAGCCTCTGCCGCAAGTTCCTGTGCTTCCATAATGACCGAAACCGGATGACACAGATTATCAAGCGGTTTCATGGAATTGACATCTACGCTCAAACATTTTTCACCCAAAAATTCCTTGAGTTCTTCATTACCTCTGCCGCGTTTATGCCCCGGCACATCAAACGGTACAATTCTTGAACTGCTCATATTCTTTAATGCTTCATATATCGGTGCCCGGTTCTGGTTCATACTCATGTTAATCCTCATTTCTGATTACAACGGTTCCGGCTGTCGCGGTTTTTGCAGCAACGGTTCTGACCGTTACACATCTGACACTTATTCGGAATAAATATTCCTTCCGCTGTAAATCTCTATCATTTCACGACGAAGACTGTTGGTTATATCCAGTCTTGTTTTAGGTGCTATCTCATATACATCTGTATTAAAAAGATAATTCTGCAAATCAATATCCTTGATGAGCATTTTTGTATGGAACATATTAGATTCATACACGTTAATGTCTACCGCATCATAAATGTCCAATATATCTTTATCAATATAATCCTGGATGGATGTTATCTTATGGTCAATAAACAACTTATTTCCTTCAATATTTCTCGTAAAACCACGTACTCTGTAATCCATGGTAATAATATCCGAATCAAAGCTTCTTATAAGATAATCCAGTGTGGAAAGCGGTGTAATCTCTCCGCAGGTTGCAACATCAATATCCACACGGAATGTTGCAATACTTGTCTCAGGATGGTACTCAGGATAGGTATGTACAGTAACATGACTCTTATCAAGATGGGCAAGAATCTCGTTCCCGCCTGCCGGTATCATGGACTGCTCTGCAATAAGGAAGGTTACGGAAGCACCCTGTGGCTCATAATCCTGCTTGGAAATACTGATAATATTCGCTCCAATCATTTCCGTCAGGTTATTCATAATACCTGTTATACGTTCTGAGTTATACTGCTCATCAATATACGCAATATAATTTTTCTGCTCGCGTGCTGTCTTAGCGTAACATACATCATAAATATTAAAACTTAATGATTTTGTCAGATTGTTAAACCCATATAATTTCAGTTTCTTTTCCATAATATCCTCCCGGTCCGGTGCAGTTTTCGAGCATTTTCCTATTAATATTAAATGAAATAAATAAAAAAGTAGCTTGTGAATACACAAACTACTTGTAAAGTCTTCTTATCCTCTTAGCTACAAATGCAACAATGACTGCCCTTACTCACCTCTCAAACATCCTGCAAAAGGGAAAAATCCCCCTTACCTTGTAAGGCTGTCTGCAATATACAAATGGAAAGATTACTTATTCATGGTTTCTACAGAGTCTATATAGCAAGATTACTTTTACTACTCTTATTGACCGTTTTACAAGTTGATATGTGTCATCACACTTTGGTTTATAGTAACCAACTTAAAAACTTAAGCTTTCGCTCAATCAATAATGCAACAGAAGTTGCCCCTGTAACGTTAATTTGTCCTTAGACGTATTAACCTGACAGGCTCGGCATTTGACCCGGCTGTCCGTATGGCCTTAATCCCCCTCGGGATGGTCAAAAATTTTGCTATGGAAAGACCCTGACAACAAATCATGTCAACCAATATATACTTTCCATATATGCTAAAACGAAGTATAAACGATACCCTTTTCCGTGTCAACAACTATATTTAATATTTGCTTTCATTCCCTGTATGAGCTCCCGATTCTCCTTTCCTAATTCTTCTCTGGAACAAACGACCCTTGACGCTAATGGCAGCAAGAAGACTATTATGCTGCCCTGTATGAAGAACATATTTTTTATACCTGCCGAGCTGCTCCGGTGCACTATACATACTAATTGCATAAAGATAATCGTCCTTATTCTTTTCTCTGCTCTTTTTTGCAATGTCAGCTTCTTTGACTGCATTCAGGTATGCGTTTTTCAGCTCCTCTTCCGAATAATTCACATACGTATTATTTACAGCTTCCCTTCTGCTCTCGACAGCAGAGGCATAGTCCTTCTTAAACTGTCTGTGTTCTCGCTTGGCATACAGAAGCGATTCGGCTCCCTCAGCAGCCTGACGCATTTTTTCCGCACCGCATCGCAAGTATATCTTATTAATACTCTCCAGCGAAAAATCGCCATAAACCTCATGCTTTTCGAAAGCTTTCTTTCGTTTCTCAGCGATACCGGTCAGTCTGGCAACAGAAGCCTCCAGTTCCTGCATCCTTTTCTTCGTTTGAGAAACACCTTCCTCCATGGCAGGAATAGCAATTCCTCCGTTCTCTTCGGTCTTTTTCATAAAAAGCTGCGAACGGGTATTGTATAATTCCTGCATTCTCGAAAGCTTTTCCTTTTCTTTGGCAAGCATATCAAAGCTTTTTTTATAGTGATGCATATCATAAAACTGTCTGTATGTCATACCGGAAATAATGTCTGCGTTCGCAAGCGCTTTTTTCCTGGCGTCAAACCTCTTTTCATTCCACTTGATATCCGCCAGCTTAAGCTCTTTAATCCGGTACTCTTCCTTTATATCCCACGGAATTGTCCCTTTTACCAACAATTCCAAATTTTCCCTTTCCTTGTCTGCTTTCTTACATCTGGCATCCAAATACGCATTTGCTAAGCTGTATCGTTCATGGATTCTCCTTTTTATCTTCCCATACTGCACTAAAACTTCGACCGGCAGAGTATCTTTATCATATGTTATCTTGTCAAGCATGTCTTTACATGCAGTACGAAATGTTGTATAACCATTCCTTTCCTGCAGCCCTCTGAATATCTCTGTATCAAAGTATTCGATACCCTTCTCCATCAGGTCCTCTGCGCTAATATTAATCCCCGCAGCGTTCACCTCTTCTGCATTTACT
>JAZNKQ010000072.1:0-4332 GCA_045578645.1 Lachnospiraceae bacterium | reverse complement strand
TATTTATATATTTTTGACCGACAAACATTTATTCACAAATACAACACAGGAGGCTATCCACATGAAAATTATCTGTTCAAAATCTGATTTACTGTCAAGTGTAAATATTGTTTTAAAAGCAGTACCTGCTAAAACAACCATGCCTATTCTTGATTGTGTTCTTATAAAAGTAATTGACAATGAAATTAAACTTGTAGGAAATGATATGGAGCTTGGTATAGAGACAGTTGTTAAGGGTAATATTCTTGAAGAGGGTATTATTGCCATCAATGCTAAAATTTTCTCAGACATAATCAGAAAGCTTCCTGATAACGAAATTACTATCGAAACAGACAGCAGTCTTAATACTAAGATTACCTGTGAGAAAGCTAAATTTAATATTATCGGCAAGGAGGGAGACGAATTCCCGGCACTTCCCGTAATTGAGAAAAACAACAGCATAAGACTTTCCCAGTTTACTCTTAAGGAAATAATAAGACAGACCGTATTTTCAATATCAGACAATGAGAACAATAAACTCATGTCCGGTGAATTATTTGAAATATCAGGCAATAAATTAAGAGTTGTTTCTCTTGACGGTCACAGAATATCAATAAGAGTTGTTTACTTAAAAGAAGATTACGGCAATTATAAAGTTGTGGTTCCCGGAAAAACACTTAATGAAATCAGTAAGATACTTTCCGGTGAGCTTTCTGACGAAATGAACATATTCATTACCGATAAGCATATTATGTTCGAGCTTGACGGAACGGTTATTTTATCACGTCTTATAGAAGGAGAATACTATAAGATTGATCAGATGCTTTCAGGTGATTATGAGACAAAGCTTACAATTAACAATAAAGAGTTCTTAAGCTGTATTGACAGAGCAACCCTGCTTATAAAGGATACGGATAAAAAGCCTGTAATTATAGGAATAACAGATGATTCAATGGAGCTTAAGATGAACACCCAGATAGGCTCTCTTAATGAAGATATCAAGATAAATAAAGAGGGCAAGGATATTCTTATAGGCTTTAACCCTAAGTTCCTCATTGAAGCCCTTCGTGTTATTGATGATGAGGAAATAGATATCTATATGATTAATCCTAAGGCACCCTGCTTTATTAAAAATAAAGAGGAATCATATATTTATCTGATATTACCGGTTAACTTTAATAATGCCGTTTAGAAAAGAGGAATTTATGGATAGTATCAAAATTAGGGACGAATTTATTAAGCTCGGTCAGGCATTAAAGCTTGCCGGTCTTGCAGATTCGGGAACAGATGCAAAATATGCAATTGAAGAAGGAAATGTTCTTGTAAATGGAGAGGTTGATACACGCAGAGGAAAGAAGCTTTATGACGGTGACACCTTTTCATTTGACGGAAAAACAATTACAGTAAAATCAGATTATAAGGCCTGATTATGTTTATAAAAACTCTCGAATTAAACAATTTCAGAAATTATGAAACCCTGTATATTGATTTCTCTGAGGGTGTAAATATTATTTACGGAAATAATGCTCAGGGAAAGACAAATATTCTTGAAGCATTGTATATGTGCTGTACGACAAAATCGCAAAAGGGAAGCAAAGAAAAGGAAATGATACGCTTTGGCTGCGATGAGGCACATATGCGTATGTTTACCGAGAATAACGGTATAGAGCATAAAATAGATATGCATCTTAAGAAAAATAAATCAAAGGGAGTTGCCATAGACGGAATTCCTATTTCGAAATCCGCCGAGCTTTACGGCATGATGAATATAATATCATTTTCGCCCGATGATTTATCAATTATCAAAAACGGCCCCGGAGACAGGAGACGTTTTATAGATATGGAGCTTTGCCAGCTTGACAAGCTCTATATGTATAATCTTATGAGCTATAACCGTGCACTTATGCAAAGAAATAATCTTCTTAAGCAGATTATTTCAAATAACGAGCTTGCGGATACTCTTCAGATATGGGATGAGCAGCTTGTTAATTACGGTAAATATATTATTGGTGCAAGACAGGTATTTATAGATGAAATTAATGAGATTTCAAAAAAAATACATAGAATTCTTACAGCTGATAACGAAATATTAAATATAAAATATTGTCCGGAATCGGATGCAGAAAATCTTGAAAAAAATATTGCGGCGGGAAGAGAACGTGATATTTTCTTAAAGATGACAAATTCAGGACCTCACAGAGACGATATGGAGTTTCAGATTAACGGTGAGGATGCAAGAAAATTCGGATCCCAGGGGCAGCAGAGGACCATTGCCCTGACATTAAAGCTTGCGGAAATAGAACTTGTTAAGACAAAAACCGGCAATAAACCCGTATTGTTACTTGATGATGTATTGTCAGAGCTTGACAGAAACAGACAGACACAGCTTCTTAACAGCATAGATGATATTCAGACGATAATTACCTGTACGGGACTTGAAGAGTTTGTAAACGACAGAATTAAATATAACAGAATTTATAAGGTTGTTAACGGAAATATAGAAATAACGGAGCAAGGTTAAATCTATAGCATTAGGTAATGTTCTTTGAAATGGAGGATTAACATGAGTAATGAATACGGCGCTGATCAAATTCAGATTCTTGAAGGACTTGAAGCAGTGCGAAAGAGACCGGGTATGTACATTGGAAGTACTTCTTCAAGAGGACTTCATCATTTAGTATATGAAATAGTTGATAATGCTGTTGATGAAGCTCTTGCAGGATACTGTACTACAATCGATGTCTCAATTAATAAAGATAATTCAATAACCGTTATTGATGACGGACGCGGTATTCCTGTTGAAGTTAATAAGAAAAAGGGCATATCTACGGTTGAGGTTGTATTTACCATTCTTCATGCCGGCGGAAAGTTCGGCGGTGGGGGATATAAGGTATCCGGAGGTCTTCACGGAGTAGGTGCTTCTGTTGTTAATGCACTTTCAGAATGGCTTGAGGTTACGGTAGAGCTCGAAGGGAAGATGTATAAGCAGCGTTATGAGCGCGGTAAGGTTGTTGATAAGCTTAAGGAAGTAGGAGTATCAGACAGAACAGGTACTACCGTTACTTTTCTTCCTGATAATACAATATTTGAAGAAACTGTTTATGATTATGATATTCTTAAGCAGCGTCTCAGAGAAATGGCATTCTTAACAAAGGGTCTTAAAATTATTCTCAGGGATAAGAGAGAAGAAAATGAAGTTGTTAAGGAATTCCATTATGTAGGCGGAATAAAGGAATATGTTCAGTATCTTAATAAAAACCATACTGTTTTATATCCGAATATAATATATTGCGAAGGACAGAAGGATGCCGTATATGTTGAAGTAGCAATGCAGCATAACGACGGCTATAGTGAAGGCTGCTATAGCTTTGTTAATAATATAACCACTCCTGAGGGCGGTACCCATTATACAGGTTTTAAGAATGCACTTACTAAAACTTTTAATGATTATGCCCGCAATATGAAGCTCTTAAAGGATAATGATCAGAATCTGGTCGGAGAGGATATAAGAGAAGGTCTTTCTGCGATTATCAGTATAAAGCTTCCCGACCCTCAGTTTGAAGGTCAGACAAAGCAGAAGCTCGGTAACAGTGAAGCAAGGTCTGCGGTCGACAGTATTGTAAGTGAACAGCTTACATATTTTCTGGAGCAGAATCCTACTGTTGCCAAAATTATTATTGAAAAGGCAGTTCTTGCGCAGAGAGCAAGAGATGCGGCAAGGAAAGCACGTGACCTTACACGCAGAAAAACTGCTCTTGAAGGAATGAGTCTTCCCGGAAAGCTTGCGGACTGCTCCGATAAGAATCCTGAAAATTGTGAGATTTTTATTGTTGAGGGAGATTCCGCGGGAGGATCTGCAAAAACAGCAAGACACAGGGCAACGCAGGCAATACTTCCCCTGCGCGGAAAGATTCTTAACGTTGAAAAGTCAAGGCTTGATAAAATTCTTGTTAATAACGAAATAAGAGCTATGATTACGGCCTTCGGAACAGGTATTTCTGAGGATTTCGATATTACAAAGCTCAGATATAATAAAATTATTATTATGACGGATGCCGACGTTGACGGTGCTCATATCAGTACCCTTATGCTTACATTCCTCTACAGATTTATGCCGGAGCTTATAAAGCAGGGTCATGTTTACCTTGCACAGCCGCCTCTGTATAAAATCGAGAAAAACAAGCAGGTGTGGTATGCCTATAATGATGATGAGCTTAATAAAATCATGCTCGAAATCGGACGTGACAGCAGTAATAAAGTTCAGCGATACAAGGGACTCGGTGAGATGGATGCCGACCAGCTTTGGGAAACTACAATGGATCCCGAAAAGAGAATTCTTCTTAAGGTTGTTAT
>JAZNKQ010000071.1:0-36108 GCA_045578645.1 Lachnospiraceae bacterium | reverse complement strand
ATATAATGTATTTAGGGGAAAGCATATAGAGTCATTTGTGTTTGATACGATAACGTTTTTTATGGTAATAATGGTTCAGGGAAATCAAAAATGTAAAGCTCGTGTTACATATTTTCATGAAAAAGCACGGTTCGGTTGGTTTTGATGTAAAGTGATATGTGTTATGCTTGTAACAGATTACGGAACGGCTTCCGTAATAAAATATCTATTGGCCGATAGTGAATCAAAAAAGATTGGAGACAGCTTATGAGTTTGGGAACAAATATACAGCATTTACGTAAAATTAATAAACTGACGCAGGAGCAGTTTGCCGAAAAGATGAATATTACGAGGCAGACTGTATCAAGGTGGGAGGCAGATGAGGTTACGCCGGAGCTTAATAAGCTTGTTGAGATATGCACTGTTTTTTCGTGCAAATTGGACGAGCTTGTCAGGGAAGATATGTGCTTAAAGAACGAGATATATTCAAAGGTTGAGATAAGAAAAGTACCGGCTTTTAAAATGGCAAGGTATGTAATGATTTCTCCGAATCCGGAAGATGATGTGCAGAATTATATGAAGAACTGGGGAAAGGTAAGCGGCCTGATTGCGGCAGATCCGAACGCAAAGCTGATAGGATGGGATTTTCCCTTTGTATCGCAGGAGCTGCAGACCAGATTCGGACTTCATGGATATGCGGCTGCTTATGTGATTCCGGAAGGATTTCAGACTAATTATCCGGGAGTCGAATATGCTCAAAACAAAGAGGCTGAGTACGCTGTTATTACCGTAACAGAACCGATGATTCGGCCCTTCGAAAGAATTCCTGCCGGATATAAGCGTATTATGGAATATTTGCAGGCTAACAATTTCAGGGATAAAGTATGTGAGGATATCATTGGCTGCTTTGAATATGAATATGAGAAGGATGGCGTAAGCTATATGGATATCTATGTGCATGCTGCGAGCGTTACAAAGTCTGATGCATATTCGAATTTTAATTAGGGGACGCTGTACGGAGTCTCTCCGGTGCAGAAATCTGTATCGGGGAGACTCCTGAATATTTGTATGGAAATATGCTTAAGCGAGCTATTGTTCCTTGAGTGAGCTGCTCAAAACTACTTTGTTTTTGCCGGTATTCTTGGCATGGTACAGCGCATTGTCTGCTTCCTCAAAGAATGCACTGGCACTTGCATAGGGTTTATTGTAAATAGCTGCACCGAGGCTTAATGTAAAGCTGCTGCTGCCGTTCGGTGTTTCAAAAGTAAAGTTTTCAAAATTCTGTCTTATTTCCTCTGCAATCGTGACCGGATTGTCAGAGTTTGATATCATTGCAAACTCTTCCCCGCCGTATCTGGCAGAAAATCCGTTTTTCTTACCTGCAGCCATGAAAAGCTCGCCGACCTTGCGGATGACTTCATCACCGAAGGCATGTCCGTAGGTGTCATTGACTTTTTTGAAATTATCGATATCAGCTATGATTACGGAGAAGGTCTGACCGCGTTTGGCATAGCGGTTGCGGCAGAAATCCAATTCCTCATAAAAGCTCTCATGGTTATATAAATGAGTAAGAGAATCGTGTCTGGAACGGTCCTCATTAAGAACGATAGTGGAATAAACACGTTCGAGAATAAAAAATGTTGCTATTGTTGCGGATATAAAGATACTGAGCTCAACATACGGGCTGAAGTCATTATCGGGAAGAATGTATGCGGCTTTGGGTATGAAATAGAAATCACTTAAAATGTACAGTACAATCAGGAAAAATGCCTGCACAAGGGTCATAAGTCTGTCCTTATACAGCGGCGTCAGCATCATCGGAATCAGGAGCAGAGCCTGAAGCATATTAACGCTGGTATGTACACAGACTGTAATACCGGCGAAGGCTGTTATAAGAATGATTGTATAGAGGGATACAATTCTCCGGCGCTCGGTATGGTAAAGCTTTGTAAAAATAATTTGAAAGCTGACAAGCACTATCAGCTCGAGACCGCTTGGTACAAGTATAAACTGTTTAAAATACTGCATACTGCTGCATTCGGGAGTAGGCTCATAGAAAATGAACAGAAAGAGCTGTATTAAAAGAATAATAAGCCATATTTTCCAGAAAAGACTAAATACGGCGCGATTCCATTCGGTAAGCTGCTTACCGGATATTTTTCTTCGATTACCTGATTTTCTTTTGTAGCTCATGCCTCCACCCCCTCTGCTATATTATACAGATAAATTGCAGTTTGTGTATACAGAAAATGACTAAATTATATAAAGCAATATTTTGGGGATTTTCGGGCTGTTATGTGTATTGACTTGCGTATGGCTCTGTGATATTATTCGAATACATTGCGCAAAGAAGCGCGTAAATCAGCGCTTCGGAATGGAGCTTGAGGATTATATGAAGATAAATAAATACTTTGGCACAGCGGCTTTCTATAAAAGTGCGGTTATGATTGCAGTACCTGTTATGCTGCAGCAGCTGATACAGAATATGGTATCGCTGATTGACAATTTTATGGTGGCGGGGCTTAGTGATGTTAAGATGTCCGGAGTTAACATAGCCGGACAGATTTTGTTTGTGTTTATGGTATTGATTAATACCGTATGTCTTGCTGCCGGTATATTCATGACCCAGTTTTCGGGTGCACGGGATAAAAAGGGAATGCAACAGGCATTGTGCTTCAAAATTGTTCTTGGTGCGGTAGCGCTGGTGCTTTATATGTTTGTCTGTATGGTTATTCCGCGACAAATATTGAGTCTCATGGTTATAGGCAATGCCGAGGCTGCGATAATCCTTGATGTGGCAGAGGATTATATGTTCCTTATGGGCTTTGCGGGGCTTCCAATGTGCGTATCGGCAATTATTTCTTCCTCACTGAGAGAAATCGGTACGGTTAAGCCTCCGCTTGTGATTTCGGTTATGGCAACCTGCATAAATACATTTTTAAACTGGATTCTGATTTACGGTAATCTCGGAGCTCCGAGACTGGAGGTTGAGGGTGCTGCTTATGCGACAATCACGGCAAGAGTAGCGGAAATGCTCATGTTCATCGGATTTGTTTACATAAAGAAGCAGCCGTTTATGATTCGCCCGAGGGTTCTTTTGCATATTAACTGGAATTTGTTCGGAAGGATATTCAAAAAGGGTTCAATGGTGCTTTTTTCGGAAATGCTTTGGGTTATTTCCGAGACCGTAATCACCGCATTGTATAACGGCAGGGGCGGTGCCGATGTTGTTTCGGGAATGGCATCGAGCTTTGCAATAGCAAACCTGTTCTTTATTTCCTTCAGCGGAATAACGACAGCTACCGGAGTTCTGCTCGGGAAAACTCTCGGCAGTGGAGATCTGGAAACGGCAAAAAAACAGAAAAACTGGCTTCTCAGTGCGGCACTTGTATTTGGTGTAGTCATGGGAATTTTCGGATTATTTACGATACTGCTTGTTCCGGTTGTATTCGGTAATCTGTCCGCGTCCGCGCAGTCGATCTGCCGCGAGATGGTGTTCTATATGTCCTGCTTTATGCCTGCCTGGGTATATGTAAATGCCCAGTTTGCCGTGTCAAGAGCAGGTGGTGATACTGCCATGGGAATGTGGGACGACGGAATTTTCACACTTGTACTTTCGATTCCGGGTATGTTCGCAATAGCACGGTTCACGGATATGGGACCGGTTATGATGTACGTTATGGTAAAGCTTGTTGACATCCCGAAGATAATATTTGCACATTTCTGGCTGAAACGGGGATTATGGATAAAGAATCTTGCCAAAAATGAGCTTGAATAAAGCTGTTAGGCACGTGACTTTTAGGGTCACGTGTTTTTTTGTTTAGATAATTATCTAAAAAGATGTTGACAAACAATGCGTCATGGTTTATAGTAGGACATGTTCCAATTAGATGCGCATCTAAATAAATAAGTAAAGGAAGTGTGAAATATGAAAGGATTGAACGAATATATTGATAGTCTGATTCCGAAATTTGAGGAAGAGGAGCGTAATCTGTGTGCTGACAGCAGAAAGGATGAGGCCTCTCTGGTAAAGATAAAAATTAATATATGTAATGTCTGCAAGGCCTGTATGGGAGTATCCCTAAGAGCCGGAAGCGACGTTGAAATTAAGGAGGATTTTCTTACCAAGCTTGATAATGTTTCAAGACCGTGGAGGCAGTCACAGGAAAAGGCAAGGGAGCATGGTGACATAGGAAAGGCATCGATAGAAGAAATAAAGCTTGGTATGCTTGAGCAAATCAGGCAGGAGTTTTTAAGAAGATGCAGCGAAAGCGGAATATAGGAGGCGGGTGTTAGTGTGAAAAATCATATACTATGATTTTTCGAACGGCTATTTGTTTCTGAGCGAAAACAAATAGCCATTGCAATGTTCCTCGTGACAAGTCGCTCAGAAATGGAGATTAGTATGACAGAACAGGAAGCAATCAGTTTGTTTAAATGTCTGGCTGATAAGTCGAGACTGCAGATACTGAAGTCTTTGATTAAGGAAGATATGTATGTCGAGAGGCTGGCAGAGAGACTGGGACTTACTGCGGCAACGATATCCTTTCACTTAAAGAAGCTTGAGGATGCTAAGGCTGTTTGCTCAAGAAAAGAGCAGTACTACACGGTGTATTCAATCTGCCGGGATGTTTTTATGACGAATATAATCGACATAATAAAAGAGGAATCCGAGGTAATAGATGAGCAGAAGCAACGTGAGGAGCAGTATCGCAGAAAGGTAATCTCTGCATTCTTCGAATACGGAAGGTTAAAAACAATTCCTTCACAGAGAAAGAAGGAACGAATATGTCTGGAAGAAATAGCGAAGGCATTTGAAAACGGAAGGGTATACAGTGAGAAAGAGGTAAACAATATAATAGGTGAGTTCTTTGACGATTACTGTACGCTCAGACGGAATATGATAGCGGAAGGATTGATGAGCCGTAACGGTTCAGAGTATAAATTAGAAGATGGAAAAAAGATTAATTGAAAAAATGGTAAATGCAATGTGCCTCGAAAAAGGAGAAATAGTTCTTCTTAATTTATGGGGCAGGGATGAAGAGGTTAATGACCTATATGATTTTGCGGCAGCCGTAGCAGGTGCGGGAGCAATGCCGGTAACAATGCTGCATTCCCCGGAATATTACGGTAAGCTGTTCGGGGCTGCAAAGGCGGTGTTTGATGAGCGCTGGTACAGCAGATTTGATGCTGCTGATGTTGTAATTGATATTATAAATATGCCGCCCGGACTCCCTCCGGAGGGTCTTTTGGAGGATTGTATACCTCTTTTTGTTGATTATCTGCAGGGCCTGTTTGCAAGGTTTTCACAGAAGAAGAAATACATTCAGATTACCATGCCGACACCGGTAAATGCAAAATATGCAGGTATGGATTTTGAAGTGTTTAGGGAAAGAACAATGAAGGCACTTGATATTGACTATGATTGCCTGAAAAAGGACTGTGAGAATAAGCTGAAGAGCTTTGAGGGAAAAATAAGAAAGGTGTATACCGGCAGGGATTGTGTGCTTACGCTGGATACTACAGAAAGAAACTGGCTTGTTGATGCCGGAGAAGGTTCATTCCCCTGTGGTGAAATTTACATTGCTCCCGTTGAGGAAAACACTAACGGTACGATATATTTCGAGACACTTGCCGTCGAGGGTGTAGGGGTATATAAGGATGTTACGGTTAAGATTGAGAGTGGTCGTATAGCAGAATCTGACTGTAAGGAATTTGATGAGTTTATAGCTGAATTGCCGGAGGGAGCTAATGTAGTAGCGGAGCTTGGTATAGGAATGAATCCGAATGTTGCAAAGGTGCTTGGTGATTCCGGGCTTGATGAGAATGCCGTGGGAACCCTTCATATTGCAATCGGTATGAATCATCTCTTCGGCGGAAAGAACCGGTCTCCCATACATATTGATTTTGTGACCGAGGGCATGGTTGAATAAGAAAACCGCCTATTGCATTTTCATTTGCAGAGTGTCATAATAAAAAACGGTGTTCGCGTATCTGATAATACTTCAGATATGCAGTGTTTTGCCGGGAACGCTGTGTGACGGCATTTGGCGGAGGTATTGTCGGCTGTTATGCAGGGGTTCTCAGAAGTGAGGCGGATATGACAATTACGAAAATCGTTCCCCGTTATGCGGAGACGGATCAGATGGGAATAATTCATCATTCAGTATATGCGGTATGGTATGAACAGGCGAGAACAGAGATGCTCAATCAGATCGGTATGCCGTATGACGAGCTTGAGAGAAAGGGTATTGTTTCACCCATTGTCGAGCTGAACTGCAGGTATAAAAGACCGGCTTACTATAATCGTGAGGTCGAAATCAGAACACGGATAGTTAAGGTAACTCCGGTAAAATGCGTTATCAGATATGATCTTTATGACACGGAGGGTAACTTAATAAACGTCGGCGAGACCACACTCGGATGGCTTGATTTGGAAACAAGGGCAATCGTAAGTATACAAAAGGCACTGCCCGAATTCTACGAGAAGATGCTGGAGATGGTCGAGAGTGACCAATAATGCAGGTTAAACAGAATGCTGCAACAGGAGTGTTATGCTTCTGTTGCGCTTTTTTGGTGTGTTATGCAGGGAAAGGGTATGGTTATAGTGTGAAAAATCATATACTATGATTTTTCGCAACTAACTATCGGTTAGTTTGGCTATCTTGTTTCTGAGCGAAAACAAATAGCCATTGCGATATTCCTCGTGACAAGTCGCTCAGAAATGAGGATAAGTATGAAAAGCTTGCTTGCGGTTATTGATATGCAGAAGGATTTTATTGACGGAAGTCTGGGTACAAAGGAAGCACAAGGGATAGTAAGTGCGGTGGTAAAGCGTATTAACGAGTATAAGGCGGCGAAGAAGGATGTTGTGTTTACGCTTGATACGCACAGTGAGGATTATTTAGATACCGCTGAAGGTAAAAAGCTTCCCGTGAAGCATTGCATTAAAGGGACGGAAGGCTGGTGTCTCGATGAGGCGCTTGAGGGCTTTGAAGGTAAGCGTTTTGAGAAGCCGACCTTCGGAAGCATAAGTCTTGCCGAGTGGGTAAAGAAAGAGGGCTATGACGAGATAGAGCTTGTGGGCTTATGCACCGATATATGTGTGATTTCAAATGCGCTGATGCTTAAAGCCTATCTTCCCGAGGCTAAGCTTTCGGTAAACGCTGCCTGCTGTGCGGGTGTAACGGTTACAAGCCATAATAATGCGCTTGAAGCAATGAAGATGTGTCAGATAGATATAATTTGACAGGAATGAAATGTGAGGAGTAATGAAAAGAGACAGACAGTATTTGCTGCTACATGAGAAGAATATGTACAAATCATTTATTACATTGGCATTACCGGTATTCGGGGTCAATGTTCTTATGTCAATGAATGATTTGCTTGATACCTATTTTGTGGGAAATATGCCGGATTCGGTTGCTGCGCAGGCGGGAATGTCGGTTTCATGGCCTCTTATAGCCATTCTTATGGCCTTTAATATAGGGCTTGCCGTGGCGGGAGTCGCGGTAATCAGCCAGTTTCTCGGTGCGGGAAAGAAGACGGAGGCAAAGAAATATGCAGGAATGCTTGTGCTTCTGGCGATTGGACTGGGCATAGTCATAAATGCCGTTCTGTATTTCATATCTCCTGTGGTCCTGAGAATGATGGGGGCAGAGGGTGATGTATATACTGCGGCACTGACATATGTTCAGACACGTTCCTTTGAGATGATTTTCATCTTCCTGTTTGCGGCATTCCAGTCGATACGTCAGTCCAGAGGTGATACGGTCACGCCTGTTATCTACTCCTCGATAGGCATTGTGGTTAACGGTTGTCTGAATGCACTTTTTATTCAGGGAATGGGAATGGGCGTGTACGGTGCTGCGCTTGCGACCGTACTGAGTCAGGTTGTGAAGACTCCGTTCTGCATTTATCATATATTTATCGAAAAGGATGAATCACGGTTATCGATAAGAGATTTAAAGCCGGATTTCACATGTATAAAGAAGCTTGTAAAGATTGCGCTTCCGTCTGCCGGAGCGCAGGCCTTCAGTTCATTTGGATTTCTTTTTCTGCAGGTGTTTATATTGTCATACGGTGAGAAGGTTTCTGCAGCCTTCAGTCTGGGAAATAAAGTCAGCAATTTGCTGCTGATGCCTGTTATGGCATTGGGAAGCGTATTGGCAGCATTTGTAGGCCAGAATATCGGAAATGCCAATAAGGAGAGGGCTATTCGTGCTTATAGGGTATGCAGGAACCTTGGCATAACGATTTCCGTAATCGGCTCTGCACTCCTGCTTCCGATCCGTGAGAATGCTTTACAGCTGCTCTCAAATGATGCTGAGACGGTTGAGATTGCCGTTGAATACGGTCTTTATGTGTTCCTGCTGCAGCCGCTTATGGCTATGTTCCAGAGCTATCTCTCGCTTTTTAACGGTGCGGGAAAGACAAGCTTTTCATTTATTATGTCAACGGCACGTTTATGGTGTCTGCGTCTTCCGATTATCTGGGTATTCCAGAACTTCACTGATTTCGGACGTATGGGAATCTGGTGGGCGATGATGATAAGTAATTTTGTCATTGTGCTTGTAGGCGCCTTCCTGTATCGGAGGGTTAATTTCGATGCCTGCATTGCAGGGAAAAGGAGTAAGGAACAGGGAGAGGACGAAGGGCTGAAGCGTACAGCCTGATGAATATGATAGAGACAGAAAGACTTTTATTAGAGGGGCTGAGCGAAAATGACCGCGAGTCCGTGATTGATATATTAACAAACGAGCAGGTAAAGCAGACCTATATGATACCTGATTTTGAGAGCAGAGAGCAGGCGGGAGAGCTTTTTGAAGGCATGATGAAGCTCTCGGAGCGGGAGGACAGATTTGTCAGGGGAATTTTCCTAAAGAAAGAGTCTTCTGTTAAGGGATGTCTTATCGGGCTTGTGAATGATGTCGGAATAAGTGACGGGATTATTGAACTCGGATACGCAATACTTCCTATGTATCATAACCGCGGGTATGCAACCGAGATGCTTAGGGCGGTTATTACGGAGCTTTTTAAAATTGGCTTCAGACAGATTGAAGCCGGGGCTTTTGAGGAAAATGAAGCAAGCTTTTCAGTGATGAGGAAAAGCGGGATGAAGCCGGTTGAAAATACGGATGAGATTGAATACAGGGGAACGGTACATAAATGCAGATATTATGCGATATCAGCTCCGGATTGTGTTCCGTGCTAAACCGTGCTTGACAGCATATAGTATGAAAAGTATAATTTTTATGAAATATGAATGTGCCGGATGCAGTAGTTATGAAGCATTGCGGAATAGGAGGTGACCCGTTATGGGAATGCCAAAGGGTAAATATGCATGGACTGTTACGGTAGGTGAGAAGGGCCAGTTCGTTATTCCGAAACAGGCGAGAGATATCTTTGATATTAAGCCGGGTGATTCGCTTATAATATTAGGCGATGATAAGCGGGGGCTTGCAATTCCTCCGAAGGGACTGTTTGCAAAATTTGCTAAGAGAATCTTTTCGGAAGATGAATAGCCATAGTAATATTCCTCGCGAGACATCGCTCGGAAGCGGGATCGGTAATGGGCGCTTATTATGAACAAGGCATAATAGGCGCCTTATTTTCAATAGGATGTCCCGATTGACGGAAAGGAGAATGCAGGTATGAAAATATCGGTTTTTTATGAGCATATTAAGGAGGCTGCTGCGCAGACGGGAAAACCCGTAAGAGAGATTCTTCAGTATGCGAAAGCATGCGGAATCAGAGCACTTGAGCTGGACGGAAATGAGCTTCTTGAGAATAAAGGGCTTGGTGAACTTGTTCTTGGGGAGGGCTTTTTGGTTGCGTCCGTATATATAAACTGTGACTTCACTGTTGAAGCAAAGCCGGATGAAATAGAGCGTTTTGTAGAGGCTGTGCGTGCCGTTAAATCAAAAAACATTCTCTGTATACCGGGACTGATTTCTTCGGACGATGAAGAGTATGATATAAAGCTTGGGAAAATGGCGGAGGGGCTTAATAAGCTCTGTGCGGCAGCAGGGGCAGACGGGATTGCGGTAAGTCTGGAGGACTATGATAATTCAAGGGCGCCGTATGCAACCGTCAGCGGACTGTTAAAGCTGCTTGAAGGTGTTCCGGAGCTTCGGATTACCTTTGATACCGGTAATTTCAGATATTCATGTGAGGATGAGCTTGAAGCCTACGACTGCCTGTGCAAAAAGATAGTACATGTTCATACCAAGGACCGTTCGCTTGAAAGGACTGCGGAGGGCTATACTGTCTGTGTGGACGGAGCTAAGGTTTATCCTGCGGTTGTGGGAAGCGGCATAATTAAAATGAAGGAATGTATTGAGAGGCTGATTGCCGACGGCTATGACGGATATTATGCCATTGAGCATTTCGGAGCACCGGACCAGACGGAGTATATGAAAATGTCGGCTGAGTATTTGAAGAGCTTTGAGGCAAAATAGCAGTGGACGGTAAGGGTATATGCCCAACAGATAACGGAGGTAAATATGCTTCGCGTAACAGTATGGAATGAATATATTCATGAGCGGGAGCTTGATGAAATAGCAAAAGTCTATCCGGAAGGAATTCACGGCTGCATTGCCGGATTTCTCGGAAAATATGAAGATATTACGGTGCGAACGGCAACTCTTAACATGCCGGAGAACGGGCTTAGCGAAGAGGTTCTTGCCGATACCGATGTACTGATATGGTGGGGACATTGTGCCCACGAGAAGGTTTCTGACGAGGTTGTTGCTGCGGTCAGACGGCATGTGCTTTCGGGAATGGGACTGATTGCACTTCATTCGGCACATCTTAGTAAGATAATGCTGGAGCTTATGGGTACAACCATGAGTCTGAAATGGCGTGATAATGACAGTGAAAGGCTCTGGTGCGTAAATCCCGTACATCCTATTGCTGCAGGGGTTCCGGAATTAATAGAAATTCCGTCGGAGGAAATGTACGGTGAATACTTTGATATCCCGAAACCGGATGATGTGATTTTCATGGGCTGGTTTTCGGGCGGTGAGGTTTTCAGAAGCGGATGTACATTTACGCGGGGATTCGGGAAAATATTCTATTTTCAGCCGGGTCATGAGGCTTATCCGGTATATCACCGGGCAGAGATACAGAAGATTATTACTAATGCGGTATACTGGGCAGCTCCGGCAGGAGCCGGCAGAAAGGAGCCGGTTTGCGTGAATGCGGAGCCGGTAAAATAAGGAACGGATTATGACATTAAGGGCAGCAGAAGATCAGATAAGGCGAATCGGATTATACCGGGCGGCGATGGTGGCGCGGCGTGTTCTTAGTGTGCTGTTAATTATCAGCACACTGTGCAATTCCTTTATAGAACTAAGAACGCTGGCTCCGTTTTATATTCTGATTTTTCTTAATGTATTTCCTTTTGTTCTTTCAAATTTAGAGAGAAAGAGAGCTGAGGAGGAAAATACATTTCCCTTAATAAGCAAAAAATACAAATATACGGCTGCAGCCTTCAGACATATCGTCGTCTCGCTTGTCAGCAGCTTTATTCTGATTGCTTTGTGGCTGTTTTCGCTTAACGGAGCGGCTGAGCACTGGACGCATGCCCTGCCGTTTTTCTGTGTAACCGGCGGAATAGGTACCTATATAGTGCTGGGCTTATGGTATACGGCGAGGCTTAGGAAGAATTTACTGGAGGGTAAAATTTAGAGGTTCATAAAAATTGAAAACTGTCCGATATATTGCATACGGAGCTCTTTGTTCCTGCGTGTCCGAACCGTAGCGTTGCCCGGTAAGGTCGCGCAAGTCATTAAGGCGACGCAGAAGAGGAGTAGAGTATGGTAATACAGAATTCAACTGTGGCAATGCGGGCAACTACTGTTTCGCTGAGCAGCCACGAGAGTGCTGTATGCTATGCCGGCTGGGGCGGTGTTCTTCAAAACGCCAATCAATCAGCCTCTACATCGCCCTCGGCTAAGGATAGCGTACAAAATGAAAAGGCAGTTTCGGAAAAGGGTGGGCACATAGCTTTTCCGGAATCGGGAAGTCTGCCTCCGGTAATCAGTAACATGCTTAAACAGGCAGAGGATGAAAAATTACCGGACAACGAAAAAATGGAATACGGCTCACTAAAAAACGTATTTCAGCTTACATCAGGTTCTTCACAAATCTATACGGAAAGGCTCACTCCGTATGATCTCTTCAAGCGACTCATGAGTAATTTCAGGGAACGCCTCAACGGCATAATGCAGAATCTGGGGCGAAGTTCAGGGACGAACACAGGCATAACGGCAGTTGCGCCCACGCAGGTGTGGGGTGTTGAGAGTGTCAGTTATGACTTTATATATGAAAGCGAAAGCATGACCTATACGACAACGGGTAATGCAGTGACTGCCGACGGAAGGACTATCGAGTTTGATATTACGGCAGAGATGTCACGAAGCTTTTGCGAGTATACGAGCATGGAGATTAACTACAGTGCGTATACACTGATTGACCCGCTGGTAATAAGTCTTGACGGTGGGGCAGCGCAGGTAACGGACCGTAAATTCCTCTTTGACATTGATATGGACGGTGAGAAGGACAATATATCAATACTTGCGGAAACCTGCGGATTTCTTGCACTGGACGGGAACGGAGACGGAATAATTAATAACGGAAGTGAGCTGTTCGGTGCAAAGAGCGGAGACGGCTTTGCCGAGCTTGCGGTATTTGACCTTGATAAGAACGGATGGATTGATGAAAATGACGAGGTCTTTAACCGTCTTCGTATATGGACAAAGGATAATGACGGTAATGACAGACTTATTGCGCTGGGAGTTGCGGGGATAGGAGCCGTATATCTCGGGAATATTGAAACATCGTTTACCGTTAAGTCGGAGACTGACAATTCGGTACAGGCAGAGGTGAGAAAAACAGGAATATTTCTTACCGAAAATGGGAGCACCGGGTTGGTTCAGGAGCTTGATATGGCAGTCGAACAGGCTTGATTTTACTGCAAGAGCAAATAAAAAGCAAAAATCAATGCTTTTATGAAAATTTCCTTTGAAAAATTACCTATATATGTTTATAATAATAAGCGAATATGTTTACAATTAGATAGTGGGTGTTTTTCGCATTTATGAAACCAAGAGTCGGAACTTAGCCGCATTTTAAGAGTATTGCGGAGAAGACAACGGCTGTAAATAGATGAGGGGAATTTTGAAAGGAGATTTGAAATGTTAGGCAGTGATATCGGAATTGATTTGGGAACAGCCAGTGTGCTTGTGTATATAAAGGGCAAGGGAGTTGTATTAAAGGAGCCCTCGGTTGTTGCGTTTGACCGTGACACCAATAAGATAAAAGCAATCGGAGAAGAAGCAAGACTTATGCTTGGTCGTACACCCGGTAATATCGTTGCGGTTCGTCCGCTCCGTCAGGGTGTTATTTCAGATTATACGGTTACAGAGAAGATGCTTAAGTACTTCATCCAGAAGGCAGTAGGTAAGCAGCGCTTCAGAAAGCCTATTATCAGCGTATGTGTACCCAGCGGAGTTACCGAGGTTGAGAAGAAGGCAGTTGAGGATGCTACCTATCAGGCAGGTGCCAAGGAGGTTGCAATTATTGAGGAGCCCATCGCAGCAGCAATCGGTGCGGGTATTGATATATCAAGACCCTGCGGTAACATGATTGTTGATATAGGAGGCGGAACCTCTGATATTGCGGTTATCTCACTCGGCGGAACCGTAGTAAGTACTTCGATTAAGATTGCGGGCGACGATTTTGATGAAGCCCTTGTAAGATATATGCGTAAGAAGCACAACCTTCTTATCGGTGAAAGAACGGCGGAGGACATCAAGATACGTATCGGCTCTGCTTACCGCAGACCTGAGACTGTTGCAATGGATGTCAGAGGCCGTAACCTTGTAACCGGTCTTCCCAAGACTATCTCGGTTACCTCAGAGGAGACTGAAGAAGCATTGCGCGAGACTACCTCACAGATTGTTGAAGCAGTTCACAGCGTGCTTGAAAAGACTCCCCCCGAGCTTGCTGCGGATATTGCAGACAGAGGAATTGTTCTGACAGGAGGCGGATGTCTTTTGTACGGACTTGAAGAGCTTATCGAGGAGAAAACAGGTATCACTACCATGACAGCCGAGGATCCCATGACGGCTGTTGCAATAGGTACCGGTAAATATGTTGAATTCCTCAGCGGAAAGAGGAATTAACTCTAATGCCGCACGGCAATAAAGGAGTATTATGCTTAGAAGCTTATATACAGCCTGGACAGGATTATACAATGAGCAGAGGCGGCTTGATGTTATATCGAACAATCTTGCCAACTCAGCTACGGTAGGATATAAAAAAGAGGGAGTTACCAGCCAGTCCTTTGATGATGTTATGACCATTAAGATCAGGGATGAGTCGGAGAACTGGAGACAGAAAAAAATCGGTAACATGACTCTGGGTGTTAAAATCGGAGAGGTATACACCGATTACACACAGGGCTCCCTTAGGGAAACGGGCGGAGATTATGATCTGGCGATGGACGGAAAGGGCTTCTTTACCGTAAACGTAGCCGATCTTAACGGTAATGTTTCAACCCGTTACACAAGGGCGGGAAGCTTTCACATGACAAATGACGGATTTATTGTTGATGTTGACGGTAATCATCTCCAGAGCGAAGCGGGAGACCTTCAGGTGCCCGTGGATGCGGGAGAAGTGGTTATTGACTATGACGGGTCCGTTTATGTAGACGGGGAGCTTGCCGACAGACTTTTAATAACTGATTTCGAGGACTATAATTATTTAAAGAAATATGCCGATACTTATTATGAACCCGTAGACGGAGCGGAGGAAACCGCTGCAGCGGGAAGTGTGCGTCAGGGCTTTACGGAGCAGTCGAATGTTAACGTTGTTAATGAAATGGTTAATATGATTGCAATTACTAGGGCTTATGAGGCCAACCAGAAGGTTGTGCAGTCTGTTGACGGAACACTTGAGCTGGCAGTTAATTCAGTGGGTAAGGTTTAACGTTAACCGGAGGTGACATATGGTACGAGCATTATGGACAGGCGCGTCGGGTATGACAGCGCAGCAGACAAGTCTTGATAATATAGCCAATAACCTGTCAAATGTTAATACGACAGGCTACAAGAAGCAGACAACACAGTTTTCGTCGTTGCTTTATCAGAAGCTTCAGACAAAAACAACGGACAATAATGGAGATCCCAAGCCCGTTATTTCTCAGGTCGGATCGGGTGTGCGTGTGTCGGGGCTTGCTTCGGTTTATACACAGGGCAGTATGCTTGAAACAGGTAATGCATATGATTTTTGTCCCGAGGGCGAAGGCTTTTTCAGAATAATGATGCCTGACGGGACTGCAGCATATACAAGAAACGGTGCGTTCCAGCTTGCAATCGGCAGTGAGGGTGTTACCCTTGCTACGGCAGACGGATATCCGGTTCTTGATTCGGCAGGAGAAACCATTGTATTCGGTGAGGAGTATGATGTGTCAAAGCTTGAACTGGACGAATACGGCAATTTCATGTATCCGGAAAACGGTACGGGAACAGTGCAGTATATCGGAGTGCAGGTAGGCTTTGCACAGTTTAACAACCCTGCGGGACTTGAGAAGCTTTCAGGAAGCTATCTTAGGGAAACAGAGAATTCCGGAACACCCCGTATTGAGGGTGAGGACGGAGCGCTGAAGGTGACAAAGGTACATACAGGATTTCTTGAGGGCTCAAATGTACAGACTGTTGACGAGATAGTAAATATGATCGTTACGCAGAGAGCTTATGAAATGAATTCAAAGGTTATTACGGCAGCTGATGAAATGCTTCAGCAGGCAAATAACTTACGTTCATAGTTTATTATGCAGACATAAGAGAAATGGAGTGAATCATGAGTATATCTCTTAATTCGGATTTTAGTTCGTTTGTTTCACAGCTGCAGCAGAAAAGCTCTGCGGAAAAAGCGGGAAGTGCGGCTAAGCTTGAAGCGAAGCTCAGTGGGGATTTGAGTAATGCCACTGATGAGGAGCTGATGGATGCCTGCAAGAGCTTTGAGGCTTATCTTACCGAGCAGGTACTTACGAATATGCGTGATGTAATGACTGATTCCGAGGACGAAGAGGGTGACTATCTTGCGATGTTCGGGGATCAGCTGTATCAGAAGTATGCCGAGCAGATTGCCGAGAATGGCGAATTAGGTCTTGCACAGCAGCTTTATGAAGCTATGAAACGTGATTACGGAATGAATAAATAGTGTTAAGGATTGCTGCTTCGAAAGGGGCAGCAATCGTTTTATTGTGGTGCGCCCGGCGGCGCATATTAGTGAGGGATACAAGGAGTTTGCAGTGGCTGTAGTAAAGGAAGGATGCGTTGAGCATATAGTTTATCGTAACAGTGAAAACGGGTATACCGTTCTGGAGCTTCTCTGCAGGGATGAGGAAAAGGAGATTACCTGCGTCGGAAGCTTTTCTGTTATTTCTGAGGGCGAATATATCCGCGTCGAGGGCAATGAAACAAGACATCCCGTATACGGAGAGCAGCTTCAGGTTGTCAGCTATGAAATAAAGGAGCCTGAGGATTCGGAGGCTGTTGAAAAGTATCTGGCATCGGGCGCCGTAAAGGGAGTGGGAAAGGCACTTGCGGCAAGAATCGTCAAGGCCTTTGGTGAGGATACCTTCCGGGTTATTGAAGAGGAGCCTGAACGGCTTGCGGATATTAAGGGTATAAGTGAGCGTATGGCGCGGGAAATCAGTGAGCAGTTTTACGAAAAAAGGGAACTGCGCAATTCAATGATGTTTCTTCAGCAATACGGTATTTCCTCGAATCTCGCTGTTAAGATACATAAGCAGTATGGCAATGCGATGTATGAAATAATCAAGACGAATCCATATAAAATGACAGAGGATATTTCCGGTGTCGGATTTAAAACCGTTGATGAAATTGCCTACAGAGTGGGGCTTGGCGGTGATTCGGAATATCGGATAAGGGCCGGAATCCTTTATGTATTATCGCAGGCAGCAGCCTCCGGACATACTTATCTTCCTGAGGAGAGACTTTTTTCCATTGCTGCGGAGCTGTTAAAGGTGGATATCGAATCGGTTGAGCTTCAGGCTGATAAGCTCTTGATAGAGCGCAAGCTTTGCATTAACGTAAATGAGGAGAAGGTTAAATGCTACTACAGCTCAGTGTTCTACTATATGGAGCTTAATACGGCAAGGATGCTTCTTGACCTCAATATAAGATACGGGATTACACAGGATGTAATAGAACGACGGCTCAGGTATATTGAGAATAATTTTGAGATAGAGCTTGATGAGCTGCAGCGGACGGCAGTTGCCGAGGCAGCACGAAACGGTGTATTCATATTGACCGGCGGTCCGGGTACCGGAAAGACAACAACAATTAATGCAATAATACGCTTCTTTGAGGCTGAAGGGATGGATATCCTTCTTGCTGCACCCACGGGGCGTGCGGCAAAGCGAATATGCGAGACAACCGGTAAGGATGCCAGAACCATACATAGAATGCTTGAGCTTAAGGGCGGTGATGACAAGCTGAATGAGCGTGGCAGCAGTGATCAGCGCTACAGCTTTGAGAGAAATGAAATGAATCCTCTTGAGGCAGACGTTATTATTATTGACGAAGCCTCAATGGTAGACATAACACTTATTAATGCACTGCTTCGTGCAATCAGTGTCGGAACAAGACTTATTCTGGTAGGCGATGTTAACCAGCTTCCCTCTGTGGGTCCGGGAAATGTGTTAAGGGATATTATCGGTTCGCAGCGGTTCAATGTCGTTAAGCTGACCAGAATTTTCAGGCAGGCGGCGGAGAGTGATATTGTCATGAATGCGCACAGGATAAACGGCGGAGAAATGCCGGTGCTTGATAATAAAAGCAAGGACTTTTTCTTTATGCCGAGACCGGATGCGGATGCCATAGCCGGAGTAATAGTGACGCTTGTACGCGATAAGCTCCCGAAGTATGTTAATGCGGAATCCTTTGACATACAGGTTTTGACACCGATGCGTAAGGGTGAGCTCGGGGTTGAGAGGCTGAATACCATTCTTCAGCATTATCTTAATCCGCCGGAGCCCTCAAAGCAGGAAAAGGAGTACAGGCAGATTGTGTTCCGCGAGGGCGACAAGGTGATGCAGATTAAGAATAATTATCAGATAGAATGGGAAGTGCGGAACAAAAAGGGCTTCGCAACAGACGGCGGAACGGGTATATTTAACGGTGACTGCGGAGTTATTCGGGATATCAATAATTTTGCAGAGCAGATGACCATTGAATTTGATGAGGGAAGAGTGGTTGATTATCCTTTTTCACAGCTTGATGAGCTTGAACTTGCATATGCCGTGACTATTCATAAATCACAGGGCAGTGAGTATCCTGCAGTAGTAATTCCGCTCCTTAGCGGACCGGCGATGCTGTTTAACCGAAACCTTCTGTATACTGCGGTTACAAGAGCAAAGAGCTGTGTTACGATTGTCGGAAGTGGTGATATGGTAAGGGAAATGGTCAATAATGCGAATGAGCAGAAAAGGTACTCGGGACTTGCCCTTCAAATCAAATCACTGCAATGAAAAAAAAGCGTGCAAATTCGGGGATAATGTATTATACTGATTCTATACTATGAAATGTTTTGTAAAAATCGTGTTTGCGTGAAGCTAAAGGGGGTAGCCGATAGGATATTTATTAGAAATGCTGTATCCGCGAAGATGTCCTGCATGCAGGGATATAGTGAAGGAAGAGGGAGCATTGATTTGCAGCGGGTGTCGTGACAGCTTTAAAAAAGTTGCTGCGCCAAACTGTATAAAATGCGGAAGACATATCTTTAGTGAAGAGCAGGAATACTGCTATGAGTGCACGCAGAAAAAGCATGCATATACGCGCGGTATTGCAGTGTTTGAATATGATGATAAAATGAGAGAATCCATCGGCGACTTTAAATTCAGGGGACGGAGACAAAACGGAGAATATTACTCTGCGGAAGCGGTGCGAAGATATTCGGAGCAGATTCGAAGGTTTGCGCCGGATGCGCTTGTTCCGGTTCCCGTACATAGAAGCAGACGTGCTCTTCGCGGCTATAATCAGGCGGAGGTGCTGGCGGACGGTATCGGTTCGCGATTGGGGATTCCTGTTTATGGCAGGCTTCTGAAGAGGGTTAAGAAAACGACCCCGCAGAGGCTGCTCGGAGGACGTGACAGACAAAGTAATTTGAGGCATGCCTTTGAGTGTGACCTGAATTTTATAAATATTGAAAAAGACACTCTGACGAGGATTATGCTGGTTGATGATATATATACAACCGGGAGTACTGCGGATGCGTGTGCAAATGCACTTATTGAAGCGGGGGTTTCGGAGGTCGGCATTATCAGCATATGTATCGGAAGAGGGTATTAAGGAGGTAATTATGGAAGTCAGATCTTGTAGAGGCTGTGGTAAGCTTTTTAACTATCTGGGATCAACTACACCGGCGTGTCCGGCATGCATGAAGCTTATGGAGGAGAAGTTCCAGAGATGTAAGACGTACATCAGAGAGAACCCGGGTGCTAATATTCAGGTTGTTGCAGATGCTACGGAAGTATCAGTAAAGATGATTAAGCAGTGGGTAAGAGAAGAGCGTCTTTCTTTTTCCGAGGGCTCGGGTGTAGGTATTGAATGTGAGTCATGCGGAGCCAATATTCTTACAGGTCGTTTTTGTAATTCCTGCAAGGGAAAGCTTAATGAGAGCGTAAACAGTATTATGAGTACCCGTAAGCCTGCTAAGACAAATGAAGCACCTAAAAGGGATCCTGCAAAGATGAGATTCCTCGACAATTAAGGGGGGATTGACATAGAAATTGATGACAAATTCGTTGCGGATACTATCAATTCTGTGTACATCAAAGTAACGAAGCAGGTAACCGGAATAGATATTGAACCGTTAACGAAAAGAAAAAAGAAAGTTGAAAATCCTGTATCGGTTATTATAATTTCCAAAGGAATATTTAAGTCAAAGGTAGTGGGAATATTTCCGCGGAAATTTATGAATGCGGTTATCGAGCATATGAATGACGGAAAAGGGATTACCGGTGAGGACGGTGACTCGTATTATAAAGAGTACCTGAATATGTGCTTTGGCAGAATTATTTCGTCCATTAATAATGAAATCGGGAAAGCCTCGCGATTTGTTATTCCTATACTTATGGACGGAGCATATGATGCAGAGCAGGAGGATGAATACAAAAACCGGGTTAGTCTTATTTTTTCGAGTGAATACGGCAATATAAAAATCGGGATAGGATATGATGTATTGCCGGAGCATTCCAGTAATTAGAAGAATACAGGAACGGAGATAATTATGAAGAAAGTATTGATTATTGATGATTCCCCGTTTATAGCAAAAGAGATTTCGGGGATAATTGAAGGAAAAGGGTATGAGATTATCGGACATGCCCGTAACGGTGAATCGGGAATAGAGATGCTTGAGAAGCTTAATCCGGATATTATCACACTTGATATAATAATGCCGGGAATTGACGGAATTGAAACTGCCGGTGAGATTCTTAAGAGAAAACCCAAGATGAAAATAGTGATGCTGAGTTCGTTGTGTGATTACGATACGATGCAGGATATTAAGGCAATCGGAATTGAACATCTGGTTGCGAAGCCTATAGAGCCTGATAAGCTTCTTTCGGTTCTTGATGAATTATCAAACAGCTGAGAAAAAGCTGCAGTAAGACAAATGTTTGTCATGCTGCAGCTTTATTTTGTCATAAGAAGTGTGTTTGAGCTGAACTTCTTGTTATTTAACCGCTTCGATACCTGTATCCGTGATTATCAGAAGGCGTTGTTTCATAAGATGTCCGATGGCACGCTTAAAGGAGTTTTTGCTCATGTGGAATTTGGCTTTGATTTCTTCTGTACTGCTTTTATCGTGATAGGGCAGGAAGCCGCCCGCTGCCGTAAGCGCGTTATATATTGCCTCACAATCAGCATCCAGCTGAAGATATGAGGGCTCCCGAAGGCTCAGCTCAAGCTTGCCGTCATCGTGTACGCGCAATATTCTTACGTGAACACGTTCACCGACCTGAAGAGGCTTTGTAAGCTCCTTTTTCGAAATAAGTCCCGAAAAGACATTATCAACAGCGACGAAAGCACCAAAATTATCGGATAACTCGTACACCGTGCCGTATGCCCAGTCCGAAGTCTGATATTCGGAGTCGGTGCGAAGATGCTTGTAAAGCTTCATTGTGGCACACAGACGCTTGCTTTTATCGATATACAGGGTAACGAGTACCTTATCGCCTGCCTTTACCTCGGCGGTCTGCTCCCTGAAGGGTAAGAGGAGGTCTTTGGGAAGACCCCAGTCGAGAAAGGCACCGATATTTGTGACATCCTTAACCGTGAGTGTTGCAATTGTGCCAAGACGGAGTAAAGGCTCGCGAAGTGTGGCAATGGGTCTGTCCTCGGAATCCTTATAAACAAAAACCCGTACACTTTCACCGACAGAAAGCGGCTTTTTTATTTCGTTTTTAGGCAGCAGCAAATCGGGAGTCTCAGACATGCTTGCCGAGTTAGCTGATGTTTTGCGTGCAAAGACTGCCAGAGGGTCAGCTCCCTCACCGAGATAGACACCTATTGATGCGGTACGAAGCACCTGAAGGGTCTGAACTTTTCCTAATTGAATCATAATAATCCCCATTCCGAAGCGTAGAATCTGCACGAGAAATTCGGGAATACTGTTTATCGTGTAATAGATGAGCTAAGCTGTGACGCTTCTGCGCAGATAGCCAAATGAACCGGTGACCGGTTAATAAATCAGGATGTAAATTCAACAATGACGAAGGGATCGCCCTGCTCATTGCCGAGGACAACGGTGCAGATATTGCCGGAAATGTTTACCCGCGGAACAATCATATCACCGAGAACGGCGGATTTCCTATAGTCTGCCCGGAGCTGTACCGTGCGGAAGCCTTCGGGCAGGTATTCCTCTGCCATACGCACGTACTGGCAATTATTTACGTGCAGGTTGTTGTCAAGATTAGCCTTGATAACCGGAAATGCCGGCATTTCTGTCAATAACTCGGGTATTTTGATTTTGCGGGGAGCATATTCCATGGGATAGGGCTCTCCCTGCTCATATGCCGAAATGTTTTCAGGCATTATTCGTGTGGGCATTTTTGTTTCCGTATCAAGATATACCCATATTGAGTTGGCATAAGCCAGTACTTCCTCGTTATCTCCTTTAAGAAGGAAATTACGATAGCCGTACATGGATTTAAAATCATAAGGCCAGGTTGAAACGAATATATTTTCATGAACCTCGGGCAGACGGTTTATTACCAGCTGCCAGGCGCTCATAAGCCAGACTCTGTTAACCGAATTCAGGTACTTCATTCCGATTCCGACATCCTGCGAATGCTGAATCGAGCAGTCCTGAAAGTAATTAAGTATGCCGTACAGGTCAAGTTTATTATCAATATTAACTTCGCTGAAGCGGACTCTTCCATCCATTGTATACATGGCAATCCTCACATAATTTATATTGTACTGATTAGCACCGTTTTTCATTATAGCATAAGTTCAGACGTTTATACAGTAATATTTTCGGCAGTTGAATTCGGCATTAAGATACTCTATAATATGGATAATGTCAGCTGCCGGCATCCGGGCGGCGTCATAAAGTACTATGCAGCAGATGTCATGGAGGAAATATGAGTGAAATAAAGAAAATTAATGTTGTATTTTTAGCTTCGGTAATGCTTGTGATTACCGTTTCATATTCGAATGTGGTTTCGCTGGTGGACAGCTATGTCGGACAGCTGGTAATATCACAGCTTGTAATAGCGCTTCCTTCAATGCTGTATCTTATCTTTGTCAGGAAATCGTATACAGTGCCTCTGCGTCTTAAAAGGATGAAGGTGTCAAACATACTTCTTTGCGTGCTGTTCTTTATTCTTATAAGACCGGTTCTGACCTTTGTAAATACGATTTCGCTTTTATATTCAAACAATACCATTTCTCTGTATATGTTTGCCGTGGGCGAAGAGGTATCGGTTATTCCGGCGCTTATTGTTATTGCGATAATACCCGCTATATTTGAAGAGTCGGTTTACAGGGGAATGTTTTATAATGAATACAGTAAGGCGAAGCCTTTGGCGGCAATGCTTCTGAGTGCACTGCTTTTTGCACTTATGCACGGAAATCTTAATCAGTTTACCTACGCTTTCTTTATGGGAATTGTGTTCTCACTGCTGATTGAAGCGACAGATTCGCTGTTATCAACAATGGTACTGCATTTTCTTACTAATGCGTCTTCGGTTATACTGGTTTATGCGGTCCCGTGGCTGCTTGGGGTTATGGAGGAGCTGTATAACGTGGCGCTTGTTGAAGGTGACAGCATGACGGCACAGCTTATTGAAAACAGTATCGGAACTACTGATTTTTCTGTTGAGGGCTTTTTCGGCACGGCTGCGGATTCACTTCTTTCAACGGAGGCAATACTGGCAACACTGCAAAGCTCATTCTTTTCGACTGCCGTCAGCGGACTGCTTGCGTTCTTCGTGTTCAGGCTTATAGCAAGACGAAGCGGGCGCTGGGACTATATCAGAATGATATTCTCAAAGCAGGCAAGAGTAGAATATGAAATGCGCGGTCAGCAGGAATGCTTTAATAATCTTGTGACAGGCGAAAGGCTGTTTTCACTTCCGCTTGCTGCGGCAATTGTTCTTCTGACAGCTGAGATGGTTTTGTTCGAGCTGTCAATAAGAGGAATCATAAGTATTTAGAAGACTAAATTATATAATGGTTTTGGAGATATCCGGATATGAGCGTCCGGATATCTTTTTTGCCTTTTTAGCGGGGCAAATAAGTACTTATAGGACATGCTCCGGAATAAAGGTTAATATGCACAAATCCATATTATTAAATTTGGTAAAAATAGATAATGGATATTATCAAAGAGCTGTGATACTATTAAGGAAACCGAGAAACTAAAACGAGTTTCCGAGTTTCCAAGGCATGTACGATAATATGTCTCGGATGCTGTGAGCCGGTACCGGAGCAGGCGAAAGTCCGGTGAATTAAAGAACGGAGAAAAGATTGATGGATTTAAGAGAGAGAATAATTAATGCGGCGATAGATGAGTTTCAGGACAAGGGGCTTCGATTTACTATGGACGATGTTGCCAGGAGAATATCGATAAGCAAGAAAACACTGTACCAGGCTTTTTCTGATAAGGAAAGTATGCTTCTGGCGGTTGCGGACTATTGCTTTGCGGATATTAAGCGCAGCGAAAGGGCAATAGTTGAAGATGAGAATATGCCGGTTACCGAAAAGATAAGCAGGATAATGGTTGTATTGCCTGAAAGATACCAGAACATAGGGCTGAGCAATCTGTATCAGCTTAAGGAGAAATATCCGCGGATATACGGAAGGGTTGCAGAGTATCTTGAGACGGACTGGGACGCAACCATAATGCTGCTTGAAAAGGGAATTGAGGAGGGAAGCATAAGAAACGTTTCGGTTCCGATTGTAAAGGCCATGGTTGAAAGCACGTATCAGCATTTCTTTTCATCAACCGTGCTTCGCGATAATGGTATGGATTATGAGACGGCACTGCGTGAAATGATTGAGATAATTATGAACGGTATTGTAATGAAGGATAAATAAAGACGGTAACAGACTGCCGGCGCGGCAGAGGGAAAGGTATGGAGGTGCTTATGAACAGACGGATTAGTCCGGGTACGCGAATGTACTGGAATGATGACTGGAAATTCCTTTTTAACTATGATGAGGGAATGCTCAGGAGCGGATATGCGGATGACAAAATGGAATCAATCAGACTTCCTCATACCGTAACGGAAACGCCCTTTCATTATTTTGACGAGGCTGTATATCAGACCGTCAGCGGCTATCGGAGGGTATTTGCCTATGATGAGAGCTGGAGGGGCAAGAAGGTTCTGATTACGGTTGAGGCGGCGGCACATGAGGCCTGCCTTTATCTGAACGGAAAGCAGGTTATCAGTCACAGCTGCGGGTATACGGCATTTACCGCCGATTTAACACCGTATCTGAACACTGCGGGGGAGAATGTACTTGTAATAAAGGTTGACAGCAGGGAATCGCTTAATACTCCGCCCTTTGGTAATGTAATTGATTATATGACCTACGGAGGAATATACAGAGAGATATACATTGATGTAGTAAATCCCTCTTACATAAAGGATGTATTTGCAAGGATTGATGAAGTAGTACCTGACGGCAGCGGTGCGAGCGGAGATGTGACGGTCTGCTGCCTGACGGAAACAGAGGGCTCTGCGGACAGCCTGGTACACAGACTTACGGACAGCAAAGGGAACTGTATTGAGCTCAAGCCTGATGCGAACGGGCTCTGCAGACTGAGCGGTGTTGCCTTATGGAGCAATGAGAAGCCGGTTTTGTACACCTTGCGGACAGAGCTTTACGACGCAGGGGTATTACAGGATGCGGTTGAGAACCGGATAGGCTTTAGGAAGGTTGAAGCAAGGACAGACGGCATTTACATAAACGGCAGGAAGATTAAGCTGAGAGGTCTTAACAGGCATCAGAGCTATCCGTATATAGGATATGCGATGCCAAAATCGATACAGCAGCAGGATGCCGACATCCTTAAATATGAGCTTGGACTTAATGCAGTGAGAACCTCGCATTATCCGCATTCACATCATTTCATTGACAGATGCGATGAGCTCGGACTCCTGGTATTTACCGAAATTCCGGGGTGGCAGCATATCGGAGATTCCGATTGGAAGAGTAAAGCCGTTGCAAATACAAGGGATATGGTAATACAGTACCGGAATCATCCGTCAATCATTCTTTGGGGTGTCAGAATTAATGAGTCACTTGATGATGATGAGTTTTATGCCGAAACAAATGCTGCAGCGCATGAGCTTGATCCGACCAGACCCACGAGCGGTGTGAGGTATCTGCAGAAGAGCTCTCTGCTGGAGGATGTGTACGCATATAATGATTTCTCACATGACGGAAGTAATCACGGCTGTATGCCGAAAAAGAAGGTTACGCCGGATACGAAAAAGGCATATCTGATTTCCGAATCAAACGGTCATATGTTTCCGACCAAGAGCTTTGACTGCGAGGAGCACAGAACGGAGCATCTGATACGTCACGCGAAGGTAATGGACGGCTGGTACGGTGAGGATGACATAGCCGGAGGCTTCAGCTGGTGTATGAGTGATTACAATACGCATAAGGATTTCGGAAGCGGTGACAGGATATGTTATCACGGTGTGACGGATATGTTCCGTAATCACAAGCCTGCGGCAGCGGTATATGCGGCACAGGAAGAGTATAAAACGGTTCTTGAAATTCCCTCCTCAATGGATATCGGTGAGCATCCGGCATGTCTTATGAAGGATGTTTACGCGGTAACAAATGCAGACAGCGTGAGGCTTTATAAAAACGGCTTATTTGTCGCTGAGTTTGACAGAAGCAGGACACCGTTTAAGAATATGCCGCACGGACCGATTCTTATAGATGATTTTATCGGAGAGCTTTTAGAGAAGGGAGAAGGCTTCAGTCACAAGAAGGCGGAGGATGTTAAGAAAATTCTTCTGGCAGCCAATAAATACGGACTTGCGCATCTTCCTCTGCGGATACTTCTTCTGGCAGCAAAATGCATGGTATTTCGCGGCATGAAAATGCAGGATGCGGTAAGGCTTTACAACAAATATGTCGGCAACTGGGGCGGAACGGTAACGACCTACAGGTTTGATGCCGTTAAGAACGGAAAAACGGTTGCATCCGTATCAAAGGAGCCCGTACGTGAGATTAAACTTCAGGCTGAGGTATCGCATAAGCTTCTTAAAGAGGAAAATACATACGATGTTGCTGCAATAAGGCTTAAAGCGGTCGACGGTGCGGGAAATGTTCTTCCGTTCTGTCAGGAGGTACTTAGGTTTGAGGTAAGCGGTGAGCTCGGGCTTATCGGGCCGGAATATATGTCACTTCGCGGCGGAATGGGCGGCACCTATGTTAAAAGCACGGGAAGAAGCGGCAGCGGCACGCTTATAATCAGTGGAGATAATATTGAAACAATAGAGATTATTTTTCAATCAGAAAGGGGATAAGCAATGAAACTATCATTTAAGGAAAAAATGTCATTTGGAGTTGGTGCAATAGGAAAAGATATGGTGTATATGCTGTCGGCAGGCTATATACTGTATTATTACCAGAATATTCTGGGTATTAATGCTGTTTTCGTAGGAATGCTGTTAATGGTTGCGAGAATATTTGATGCTGCCAATGATCCTTTTATGGGTATATTAGTTGCAAAAACCAGAACACGCTTCGGAAAATTCAGACCCTGGCTTCTTAGCGGAACAATTCTCAACGCGCTTGTACTGTATGCGATGTTTGCGGTTCCCGAGGGTCTTGAGGGCAAAGGCTTACTGATTTATGTATCGGTTGCATATATATTGTGGGGAGTTACATATACAATGATGGACATTCCGTTCTGGTCAATGATTCCTGCATTTACCAGCGAAGGAAAAGAGCGTGAAGGAATGTCAACCCTCGGAAGAACCTGTGCAGGTGTCGGTGCGGCTATAATTACGGTTGTTACCGTAAAGGCTGTTGAGCTTCTCGGCGGCGGAAGCGAGCGTGAGGGCTTTAAGTGGTTTGCTCTTATTGTTGCGGTTGTCTTTGCTCTTTCAGCGATATTGCTATGCACATGTATAAAGGAAAAGTCTACCGTAAATATGCCTGCTGTTTCAATTAAGGATATGTTTAAGGCTCTTTTCCGTAATGACCAGGCAATGGTGCTGGTTGTTGCAATAATTCTTATCAATACCTCGGTTTATATTACTACAAACCTTGTAATTTATTTCTTCAAATATGACTTCGGCGGCGCCGACTGGGAGAATTCATATACTTTATTTAATATGTTCGGCGGTGCGGTACAGATATTATCGATGATGGTAATTTATCCGCTGATGCGCAAATTTATGTCTGCAATAAAGGTCTTCTTTGTTGCCCTCTTTACTGCAATTGTGGGATATCTTGTACTCCTTGGTCTCGCATGCACAGAGCTTTCAAATCTTTATCTTTTATTTATACCGGGCTTCCTCATCTTTGCGGCAAGCGGTATTCTTCCGATACTTACAACGGTTTTCCTTGCCGACAGTGTTGATTACGGCGAGTGGAAGAATAAGAGAAGAGATGACAGTGTTATTTTCTCAATGCAGACCTTTATGGTTAAGCTTGCATCAGGTGTTGCGGTTATGCTTGCGTCAGTATGCCTTGAGGTGTTCAGCATAAGTGATAACACGGATGTTGAGATTGTACTTGAGCAGAGCTCAGTAGTCGGCTTGAGAATGAGTATGACTATTATACCTACTATAGGCCTCATTATAGCGTTCTTCTACTTCAAAAAGAAGTTTAAGCTTACACAGGAAAAAATGAAGGAGATAACTGCAGAGTTAAAGAAAAACTAGTATTCGGAGGTTGCTATGATCAGTATTTCGAACGGCGTATTTTTGCTTGAAACAGATAATACCTCATATATTTTCCGCGTTAACGAAAGCGGTCATCTTGAGCATCTGCATTACGGAACAAGGGTGATTGGCAGGAATTTGGGAATTCAGTTTTCGGAGTATGCGGCCGTACTTTCCCAGAAGCGGAGTAATCTAAACGGGAACAGTATTGCGTACAGCAAGGAATATCCGCAGCTTGGAATGGATGATATCCGCCTTGAGATATCGGGCGGAGGCACCGGAGACCTGCGGGACCCCTTTGCGGAAATAGTTTTTGCGGACGGCAGCAGAAGTATCGATTTTATTTATGACCGACATGAGGTAATCGACGGAACGTCCGGCTTGAGCACTCTTCCGAGCGCATATGACGATACGGACAGGGCAGAGACTCTGGCTGTTACGATGAAGGAGCGATATACGGGAGTAGAGCTTGAGCTAAGATACAGTGTTTTTTCCGAATGTGATGCCATTGTGAGGGGCGCGGTGCTTATAAATACGGCGACGGAGGCTCTTCGCATTAACAGACTTATGAGCATGCAGCTCGACCTTGAGGGAACAGGATATGATTTCATAACCTTCCATGGTGACTGGGCAAGGGAAATGCAGCCGGAGAGAATCGCAGTATGCGGAGGCAAAGTTGTGAGTTCAGCCAGAACCGGATTTTCATCGAACAGAGCTAATCCGTTTGTAATGCTTGCGGCACCGGGAACCAATGAGAACTACGGTGAATGTATCGGCTGTAATTTGATATACTCGGGCAACCACCTGGAGTCTGCAGAGGCAGGCTCAATGAATAAAACAAGGGTATTGGCCGGAATTAATCCGGAGTGCTTTGAATGGAGCCTTGCTCCGGGAGAACGCTTTGAAACTCCGGAGGCGGTGCTTACCTTTTCTGATTGCGGTTTTGGCGGGATAAGCCGGCATATGCATGCCTTTGTAAGGGAGCATATTGTCAGGGGAGAGTGGAAGAAAAAGCCAAGACCGGTACTGCTCAATTCGTGGGAGGCAGCCTATTTCGATTTCGATGAGGCTAAGCTTCTTAAGCTTGCAAAGGAAGGTCAGTCGGTCGGAATAGAGCTGTTTGTAATGGACGACGGCTGGTTCGGAAAAAGAAATAATGACACCTCATCGCTCGGAGACTGGGATGTTAATACAAAGAAGCTGCCGGGCGGAGTAAAAAGGCTTGCTGAAAAGATAAACGGGCTTGGAATGAGCTTTGGAATATGGGTTGAACCTGAAATGGTTAATGAAGACTCGGAGCTGTACCGCGCACATCCGGAATGGGCAGTGCGGATTCCGGGAAGAAACCATGGCGAGGGTAGAAACCAGATGCTTCTTGATTTTACGAGAAAAGAAGTACAGGATAATATTATTTCCCAGATGAGGAAGGTTTTCTCATCAGGAAATGTTGCATATGTAAAGTGGGATATGAACCGGAATTTCTCGGATGCATATTCGACAGCTTTGCCTGCCGGGCAGAGCGGAGAGTTTTTCCACAGATATATGCTCGGACTTTACAGGGTTATGGACATTCTCACAAAGGAATTTCCGCATATCCTCTTTGAGGGCTGTGCTTCGGGCGGAAATCGTTTCGATTTGGGAATTCTGTGCTATATGCCGCAGATATGGGCAAGCGATAACACGGATGCCATAAGCAGAACCTACATACAAAACGGCTACAGCTACGGCTATCCGCAATCCGTTGTGGGCGCCCATGTATCGGGCTGTCCTAATCATCAGACCCTGCGCACAACTCCGCTTGAAACAAGGTTTGCAGTGGCTTCCTTCGGACTGCTTGGATATGAATGCAATTTATGTGAGATGAAGAAGGCCGAGCTGGATGCAATAAAGGTTGAAATTGCGCTTTATAAGGAGTGGCGTGAGGTTCTGCAATTCGGTGATTTCTATCGGCTGGACGGATATCTTGCTTTGGGAACGGCAAGGTTTGGCACGGGTGGAAGAAGGCAGGAGGATATCGGGCGCTTCGGCAAGGGCGGAAATCTTGCTGAGTGGCTTGTGGTTTCTGCCGATAAAACAAGGGCTGTCGGAATGATGATTCAGGAGAACGTATCTCCCCATCTGAGTCACAACGTGTTCAGGACAAAGGGGCTTGATGAAGAGCGTCTGTATCGCTTTTCGGGGCGTGACCTTAAGTATGACATACGACGCTTTGGTGATTTAATTAATATGGTTGCGCCGATTCATATTAAGAAGGATTCGCTGCTTCATAATACAATTGCAAGGTTTGTTACAATGGACGGTGAGCATGAGGAGTGCACGGCACCGGGAGCCTTGCTTAACAATGCAGGTGTTGAGCTGGCACAGGGCTTTGCGGGAACCGGTTACGGAACCGATACGCGCCTGTATCAGGACTTTGATGCGCGCATGTACTTTTTTGAAGCGGTTGATAATAAATAAGCAGCCTAGTGCGTCAGTGAGGAAGATCATCGGTTGCGGGATTATTAATCAGTTCGCCGTCAGCCGTAAAGCGTGAGCCATGGCACGGGCAATCCCATGAATGCTCATACTTGTTCCACTTCAGGGCGCAGCCGAGATGCGGACAACGTCTGGAGGACAGATTAATCAGTCCTGTGGCGCTCTCTAATATATTAACTGCCAGTTGGGGATGGAAGATACTTCTGGAAGGAGAAAACAAATCCGAATAAGGATTTTCTCTTTCCAGAACCAAGTCCCTGAGCAGCATTGCGGCGACCATGGAGGAGGTCATTCCCCATTTGTTAAAGCCGGTTGCTACCAGTAAATCCGGTGTGCTTTTTGAATATCTGCCGATATATGGGATACCGTCAAGGCTCATGCAATCCTGCGTGGCCCAGCGGTATTTTTCTTTTGCTTCCGGGTAATGCCGTGCGGCAAATTCCGTGATAGGAGTCCAGCCTTCGCCGAGCTTTCCGGTTCGGTGGCTGCCGCCTCCTATGAAAAGAAGATTTCTGAAGGTACGGAATGACATTCCGCTGTTTGCCTCATCGGCATACATTCCGTTAAGAAGAGGAGCATTTTCATAAGCGGCAACATAGGAGCGGTGCTGGTATTGTTTGATAAAGTATGAGCCGTGCTTATTAATGAAGGGAAAGTGTGTTGCAACGATTATTTTAGAGGCACGGATTGTTCCGCTTCCGGTAACGGCGGTTTTGTCTGACAGCTCAAGCACCTTGGTGCGCTCATAGATGTTCAGACCTTTTGAAACAGACATGGCAAAACGCAGGGGATTAAACTGTGCCTGCCCGTCAAAGCGTATTGCGCCGGCGACAGGAAAGGGGAGCGGAAGGGTGTCGGTAAAGACGGCAGGAAAGCCAATATTCTCAAGAACGGACATTTCCTTTTCAAGCCTTATGCGGTTATCGGTTGAGTATATAAAAGAGGGCTTTATCTCAAACTCACAGTCAATTTTTTCTGCGAGCTTTTTATATTCAGAGACGGCACTTTCATTGGCCTGAAGATACAGAGAGGCAGCCTCCGTTCCGTAGCGCTTAGAGATGCGATGGTATATGAGCTTATGCTGTGAGGTTATTTTTGCGGTTGTAAGGCCGGTGACACCTCCGCAAATTCTGTCAGCTTCAACGAGAATACAGTCGATGCCGCTTTTGTTCAGCATATATGCGCATAATAATCCGCACATGCCTCCGCCGATAATCAGAACCTCAGTGTTCAGATTTTCGTGAAGTATGTGAGAGGGTGTGATTTTTAAATCTGCTGACCAGGGTGCTTCCATAAAACCTCCGTTCTGATTAATAGGGTGCCTTTTTATATTGAAAGGCACATATACTACATGGAAAAATGGTTTAATACATGCTAGAATATTGAAAGGATGCGTCTGCCGGGTGGCAGGCGGCATCAGTAAATATTGGAGACCGCCATTAACGGGAGCGCTCCGGAAGGTGAGGAAAAATGAAGAATATAAACATCGATAGTACGGCTAAGCTTATTAACGGAAAAAGTATTGTACTCGGAACCTGTTATTATCCCGAGCACTGGGACAGAAAGCTGTGGGCAGAGGATCTTGACCGTATGCTTGCTGCCGGTATCCGTGTTGTTCGTATTGCCGAATTTGCATGGAATAAATTTGAGCCTGCTGAGGGCGTGTATAATTTTGATTTCTTTGATTCATTTCTGGAGCTTGCAGCCGATAAGGGAATGAAGGTCATTTTCTGTACACCGACCGCTACACCTCCCGCATGGCTCAGTACGAAATATCCGGAGATTCTGAATGCGGATATGGACGGGAATCTGATAAAGCACGGTTCACGCAGACATTATAATTATAATTCCCCGGTTTTTCTTGATTTTACAAGGAAAATTGTGGAACAGATTGCCGCACATTATGCCGGGCATCCTGCAATTATCGGATGGCAGCTCGATAATGAATTTAATTGTGAGAATGAATGGTTTTACTCGGAAAGCGATACGCTTGCTTTCCGCAAATATGTTAAGGAAAAGTATGAAAATCTTGAGGAGCTGAACAGGGCGTGGGGAACGGCTTTCTGGAATCAGACCTATACCGCATGGGATGAGATTGATGTTCCGCGGAGAACAAATAATAATTCGACCAATCCGCACAGAGTATTTGACTATATCAGATTCATCTCCGAAAGCGTATGTGCATATGCAAAGCTTCAGTCGGATATATTGCGCAAATATATTAAGCCCGGTGATTTTATAACCACAAACGGCATGTTCGGCAATATGGATAATCATAGAATGAACCGGGAAAGCCTTGATTTCTATATGTATGATTCATATCCTAATTTTGCGTATTGTCTCGATGATTACCATAGGACGGATGATATGAAGGATCGCCGCTGGAGCAGGAACCTTACCGAGGTACGCTCGGTATCGCCTGTTTTCGGAATAATGGAGCAGCAGAGCGGTGCAAACGGATGGAATACCAGAATGGAGGCGCCTACACCAAAGCCGGGGCAGATAACACTCTGGACTATGCAGAGCATTGCGCACGGAGCTGATTATGTAAGCTATTTCAGATGGCGTACCTGTACGATGGGAACAGAGATTTACTGGCACGGAATTCTTGATTATTCGGGACGGGATAACAGAAGGCTTGCGGAAATCCGCGAGGTAAGCAAGAAGGTGGAGAAGCTTCAGGCGGCGGCAGGTGCCGAGTATGTCGCGAAGGTCGGAATCATAAAGGATTATGATAATATCTGGGATGCCAAGCTTGACAATTTCCATTCGCGTGTTGAGGCTTCCAGTCAGGAAGCACTTTTCAGGGCGCTGCAGAAGAGCCATACGCCGTTTGATTATGTTTATATTACAGATGAGACGGATGCCGGTGAGCTTGAGAAATACGACCTTTTGTTTTATCCGCATGCGACAATCCTTACTCAGGCAAGAATAAGTGCTCTTGAGGACTATGTAGCCCGCGGCGGAAGGCTTGTTATGGGCTGCAGAACAGGCTATAAGGATATAAACGGACTTTGCGTTCAGGACAAGCTTCCGGGACTTGCAGCAGGCCTTACGGGTACGGATATTCCGGAATACAGCTTCGTGTCTCCGGAGGACGGTAAGGTATATTTTGAATGGGACGGCGAGAAGGCTGAGGCAGCAGTATTTAATGATTTGCTTGCACCCGCCGGTGAGAGCGCGCAGGTCCTTGGCAGCTATACGGACAGCTATTATGCAGGAACTCCGGCATTAATCAGAAACCGCTTCGGCAAGGGAGAAGCTTACTATTTCGGCGGTGCATTTGCTTATGATACAGTCTGCCTTTTCCTCAAAAAGCTGGGAGCGGCTGCGCCGTGGAAGGAATATATTGAGCTGCCGGATACCTGTGAGCTTGCAGTACGTGAGAAGGATGGCGAGCTGTTTATGTTTGTGCTCAATTATATGCCGAATGAGGTTCAGATCAATTTACGGCATAAGATGTACGAGCTTTTCGGAGAAAATGAGCTTGAAGGCAAGCAGGCTCTTCCCGGCTACGGAGTTTTTGTTTTCAAAACAGAATTGAAAATTTCTTAAAATAAATTTAAATTATTATCTTTACATAGCGGAATTTTGTATTATAATTATTCTAAATTTTTATGCCGCTTATGGTTAACGTACGTATGCACTGGCGCTGTGTGCTGCCGTGCGTGAATCTGGCGGTGTGTAAGCAGTCGGTTTAACTATGTTTTGAAGATAATAATTCAGCGCGGAAAGAGGAAAAGTAATGAAACAGGACATGATTGTTATTCTTGATCTTGGAAGTACGGAGAATACCGTTTTAGCGCGTCAGATTCGTGACATGGGCGTGTACAGTGAGATTCATCCTCATGACATTACGGTTGACGGGCTTAAGGCACTTGATAATGTTAAGGGTGTAATCTTGTATGGTGGAGAAAACAGGGTTGTTGACGGTAAGGCAGTGGATGTTGCACCTGAGCTTTATTCCTGCGGGCTGCCCATGATTTCAATTGACCATCCTACCTCGGAATGCAAAAAGCAGTTCAGTGCAGTTCCGACTGAGGCAGAGCTCAGAAGCTTTGTGTTTGAGGAGTGCGGAGCAGAAGCAAACTGGAACATGAAGAACTTTGTTGAGGATCAGGTTGAGCTTGTAAGACGTCAGGTCGGAGATAAGAAGGTTTTACTTGCACTTTCGGGCGGTGTTGATTCATCCGTCGTGGCAGCACTTCTTATTAAGGCAATCGGAAAGCAGCTGGTATGTGTACATGTTAACCACGGGCTTATGAGAAAGAATGAGTCGGAAAGTGTTGTTGAGGTATTCAGAAATCAGCTTGATGCAAATCTTATCTATGTTGATGCAACCGAAAGATTCCTCGGAAAGCTTGAAAATGTTGCAGATCCCGAGCAGAAGAGAAAGATTATCGGCGGTGAGTTTATCCGCGTGTTTGAGGAAGAGGCACGTAAGCTTGAAGGCATCGAATTCCTCGGTCAGGGAACAATTTATCCCGATATTATAGAGAGCGGAACCAAGACCGCAAAGATGGTTAAGTCACATCACAATGTCGGCGGTCTTCCCGAGGATTTACAGTTCGCACTTGTTGAGCCGCTGAAGCAGCTTTTCAAGGACGAGGTTCGTGCCTGCGGTCTTGAGCTCGGTCTTCCCGAATCAATGGTATACCGTCAGCCCTTCCCCGGTCCCGGACTCGGTGTTCGCTGTCTGGGCGCCATTACCCGTGAGCGTCTTGAGGCAGTACGTGAATCCGATGCCATCCTCCGTGAGGAGTTTGCCCGCGCCGGTCTCGACAAAAAGGTTTGGCAGTATTTTACCGTAGTTCCGGATTTCAAATCCGTAGGCGTGCGTAACAACGCCCGCAGCTTCGACTACATGGTAATTATCCGTGCAATTAACACAATTGACGCAATGAGCGCCTCCATCGAGCGCGTAGACTGGGATGTTCTCCAGAGAATAACCGACAGGATACTCGCAGAGGTCGGAAACGTTAACCGCGTTTGCTTCGACATGAGCCCGAAGCCGCCGGCAACGATAGAGTTTGAGTAAGGAATAGGGTCAAAAAAGTCCAGTATTTATGCGGTTTCCAAACAAATTTGTTTAAGTGCTGGCAACGATTTGGCAACAGATTTTCTTTATTCAATGAATAAGATTACTTTATGAGCATAAGAAAACCTTACTGATTTTCAGAAATGACAACTGAAAA
>JAZNKQ010000070.1:0-20416 GCA_045578645.1 Lachnospiraceae bacterium | reverse complement strand
CGGGCAGATCAGGTTTTGATTGGTCTTGCCCTGTTCCTTACATATTTTATTATGGCTCCGACTCTCAGCAAGGTTAATGATGTGGCAGTCCAGCCACTTTCAAACGGTGATATTTCGGCAGAACAGGCACTTGAGCTTGGCATGGAACCTATAAGAGAATTCATGTTCAATCAGATGGACGGCAGTGAAAAGGATCTGAAGCTGTTTCTTGATATCGCAGGGATAGAAGAAGTAAGTTCAAGGGATGACGTTCCTACAAGCGTGCTTATACCTGCATTTATTATAAGCGAGCTCAGGATGGCATTCATAATGGGCTTCCTGCTGTATATTCCGTTCCTTGTTATAGATATGGTGGTCGCCTCGACCCTGATGTCAATGGGAATGATGATGCTTCCGCCTACGACGATATCCATGCCGTTTAAAATTCTGCTGTTCATTGTTGCAGATGGTTGGGATCTTATAATCGGTGAGGTTGTTAAAACCTTCTACTGACGGCAGTTAAGGAGTTTTGCTTATGGATGAAAATGTTCTTGTGACATTATTGCGGGAAACCCTTTATCTTATCATTGAGGTTTCGGCGCCCATATTAATCGTATCTCTTGTGGTCGGACTTATTGTAAGCATTCTTCAGACAGTTACCTCGATTCAGGAGCAGACGCTTACTTTTGTACCGAAGCTGCTTAGTATTTTTCTTGTGATTATTTTTGCAGGAAACTGGATTATTACAAGAATTGCAGAATATGCTGAGTATTTAATCACAAATTTTGAATTTTATATAAGATAGCCGGATGACTGACGGCAGTGGCGGTTTAGGGGGATTGTAATGAGTTTTTCATTGGAACAGCTGGAGTTTTTTCTGGTTATTATGGTGAGGATAACCGGCTTTGTTTTCACAGCGCCCTTCTTCAGTCTTAAAAATGTGCCGTTCAGAGTAAAGAGCGGTTTTTCGGTAATTATGGCAATGGTTCTTTTTAATGTGCTTCCCTATGAACCCTTGTCATATAACGGAGTAGTAGGCTTTGGTCTGATAATTGTAACTGAGGTTCTTGCAGGTGTTATTCTCGGATTCCTTGCTAACATTTGCTATCAGATTCTCGCATTTGCCGGGCATCTGCTGGATTTTGAAATCGGATTTTCAATGGTCAATGAATTCGATCCGGTTACAAGTGCACAGGTTACCGTAAGCGGTAATTTCTATTCATATGCGGTAATGCTTATGCTGATGGTGACGTACATGCATCATCATATTCTGCAGGCTCTGGTTGACAGCTATTTGCTTGTACCGCTCGGTGAGGTGGATATTAATCCTCTTATATATAATGTTTCGCTAAAGTTTATATCAGAGTATTTTATACTGGCCTTCAGAATAATCCTTCCGATATTTGCTACCATGCTGCTTGTTAATACAATTCTGGCGATTCTGGCCAGAGTTGCTCCGCAGATGAATATGTTTGTTGTCGGAATGCAGCTTAAGGTTTTAGTCGGTCTTGTGGTTATGCTGTTTATGGTTGAACTGATACCGGGTATTTCCGAACTCATTTTTGATAAGATGCTGGAGGTGCTTAGGAGTGCAATTACTTATTTATAATCTTCAGTTCTTTGCCGAAGGCAGCGGCGGCGAGAAGACGGAAGAAGCTACCCCCAAAAAACTTGATGACGCGCGTAAGGAAGGACAGGTTGCCAAAAGTCAGGAGCTGATGACGGCATTTATACTGATTTCGTTATTTGCGTCACTGAAAATGTTCATTACATATATATCAGACGGTTTTATTGACGGATTTAAGGAAATTTACAGCTCAATAGAAGTATATTCAAAAGAAATATTCGTTTCAAATTATGCGGTTGCGTTTTTAAACGATTCCATCTGGCGAATTGTTATGATTTCGCTTCCGATGATGGCTATTGCGGTTTTTGTATCGGTAATGATGAATGCGCTTCAGGTTAAATGGAAGCCTACCGCAAAACCGCTGATGCCCAAATTCAGTAAAATCAGTCCGCTAAACGGCTTCAAGCGCATGTTCTCGAAGGCAAAGCTTGTTGAACTGTTGTTTTCCGTTATTAAGATAGGCATAATAGCATACCTGGCGTATTCGACAATAAAGGATGAAGCCGGAATCATAAGTATTATCTGCGAAATCGAGCTGTTTTCAGCAGTTATGCTCATCGGTGACATAGTTATCAATTTTGGATTGAAAACCTCTCTGGTTTTCCTGGTAATAGGAGTTGCGGACTATATATATCAGCGTATAAAATTTATGCATGATATGCGTATGTCAAAGCAGGAAATAAAGGATGAATTTAAGAAAACAGAGGGAGATCCCAAGATAAAGGGACAAATCAGGCAGAAAATGCGTGAGGCATCACAAAGGCGTATGATGCAGAAGCTGCCCGAGGCAGATGTCGTTATTACAAACCCTACGCATCTTGCCTGTGCCCTCAAATATGATAAGGAAATTGCGGAGGCACCGGTGCTTATCGCAAAGGGTGCTGATTATCTTGCTGCAAGGATAAAGGAAATTGCCAAAGAAAATAACATACCTGTGGTAGAGAACAAACCGCTGGCGCGAATGCTTTACCACAATGTTGAGCTTGAGCAGGAGATTCCGCAGGAGCTGTATCAGATGGCTGCTGAGGTGCTTGCATATGTTTACAGCTTAAACGGGCAGTAAAAGCCTGATGAATATAGGAAGAAACGGAGAAAAACGTGAAGATAAATACCAAAAACTTATCTAATTACATAGTCGGCGTTTATATTCTTTCGATAATAGTTTTCTTCATTATTCCCATGCCCTCATGGCTTCTGGATTTTCTTGTTGCCATGAATATAGCAATTGCGATGATAGTACTGTTTAATGCTTTATTCTCTTCGGAAGTATTAAATATGTCGACCTTCCCGACAATACTGCTTTTTACGACAATGTTCCGAATAGCGCTCAATGTATCTTCAACGAGGCTTATTCTTTCGGACGGTAATCCCGGTTCTGTAATAACCCAGTTCGGAAAATTCGTCGGTGGCGACAGTATAGTAATCGGGGCAATAATTTTTATTATAATAATTCTGGTCCAATTTCTGGTAATAAATAAGGGCTCGGAGAGAGTATCAGAGGTAACTGCACGTTTTACCCTTGATGCAATGCCCGGTAAACAGATGGCGATTGACGCGGATTTGAATACCGGAGCCATAACCGATCAGGAAGCGCGTGAAAGAAGAGAGAAAATTCAGGAAGAAGCAACCTTCTTCGGTTCAATGGACGGTGCTACGAAGTATGTTAAGGGAGATGCGGTTGCCGGACTTATAATTACGCTGATAAATCTTGTCGGCGGCATTGTTATGGGAATGATGGACCGTGGGCTTGATGCAGCTACGGCTTTTTCTACATATGGTATGCTGACAATCGGTGACGGTCTTGTCAGTGCACTTCCGTCTCTTATGATCTCTCTTGCGACCGGTGTTCTTGTAACAAAGGTTTCGAAGGAGGCAGATACGGGAGAGCTGCTTGTATCACAGCTTTTCTCAATACCGAAGGTTCTGTATATGGTTGGAGCGGCAATGCTTATACTTGCTGTAACTCCTTTGCCGTGGTATGTATTTGTTCCTTTTGGCGCGTTATTTATTGCGGCAGGCCGTGCAATTGACAAGAGACTTAAAATTAAAGGCATTGAAAGTGAAGTATCAACAGACGAAAGCTCTGCGGAAGAAATCAGGAGACCGGAAAATGTTGTTTCACTGCTTCAGGTTGATTCAATCGAGCTTGAATTCGGATACGGAATCATTCCGCTTGCAGATTCAAATCAGGGCGGAGACCTGCTTGACAGAGTTGTCCTTATAAGAAGACAGGTTGCACTTGAATTCGGTTGTGTTGTTCCGACAATCCGACTTCGTGACAATATACAGTTGAATCCGAATCAATATATAATTAAAATAAAGGGTGTGCCGGTGAGCGACGGAGAAATCCTGTTTGACCACTATATGGCAATGAATCCGGGATATGTTGAAGAAGAGATAACGGGAATTCCTACCTTTGAACCCTCCTTCCATCTTCCTGCGCTTTGGATTACGGAGAGTCAGAGAGAGAGGGCTGAGTCTTACGGATATACCGTAGTAGATCCTCCTTCAATAATCGCGACCCATCTTACCGAGATAATAAGAAGGCATCTTGATGAGCTTCTTACCCGTCAGGATGTACAGAATCTTATTAACAATATTCAGGAAGCAAATCAGACACTTGTGTCAGAGTTAGTGCCTAAGCTGCTTACTGTAGGCGAAATTCAGAAGGTACTACAGAATCTCCTTCGCGAGGGTGTGTCAATAAGAGACCTTGTTTCGATATTTGAAACATTGGCCGATTATGCACCTACGACGCATGATACCGATGTACTTACCGAATATGTAAGGCAGGGGCTGAAGCGCGCTATTTCGGGAAAGTATTTCCCTAAGGGAGAAAGAAACAGTGTCGTTACACTGGATCCGAAAATAGAGCAGGAGATTATGGCTTCCGTAAAAACAACCGAACAGGGCTCGTATATAAGCTATGACCCCGAGAGAACACAGCAGCTTATGAAATCTGTTAAGGATGAGGTTGAAAAGCTTGAGAACATGGGACGTAATCCGGTTATTATTACTTCCCCGATAGTCAGGATGTACTTTAAGAAGCTGACGAGAGATTATTTCAGTGATTTAATTGTTATATCATATAATGAAATTGACTCAGATGTTGAATTACAATCAGTTGGGATGGTGACGGCGTAAGTGATTATTAAGAAATTTCAGGGAAATACGGAGACAGAAGCAATCATGCTTGCAAAGGAAGAACTGGGTAATGATGCCATAGTTACGAATGTCAAGCAGATAAAGCCGAGGGGAATATACCGTTTTTTCAAAAAAACCACATATGAGATAACTGCTGCACTTGATGAAACACCTCCGAAGAATGAGCTTTCGCGGAAGGAAAGCATAAAGGCACTGTTCCGTGATAATCCCGATATCATCACCGATGAACCGGAAGCAGCAAAGGAGGATATTAAAAGAAGCAGCGATACTGCGTCTCTTGAGCTTAAGCTGAACACAATTACAACAATGCTTGAGAAGCAGATGGGAGAAGGCTACGCAGCTAATCAGTCCGCCAAGGAGGATAAGCTGAAGGTAAATGAGCAGGAGGAGAAGAATCTTTCGTGTCTGCAGCTTATTTATAATCAGCTTGTTGAGAACGAGGTTGATGAAAAGTACATAAATCAGGTTGTTGCCGAGATTGAGCCGACATTAAAAAAGGATTCGTCGGTTGATAATATTCTTACCGGAATTTATCAGAAAATCGTTTTAAAGCTTGGTAAAACCGAAATCCTTGAGGTACCGCACGGTAAAACGAAATATGTCTTTTTTATCGGTCCCACCGGCGTCGGAAAAACAACAACGATTGCGAAGCTTGCATCTAAGCTAAAGCTTGACAAGAAACTGAATGTAGCGCTTCTTACCGCTGACACATACAGGATTGCAGCGGTTGAGCAGCTTCATACATATGCCAATATACTTCAGATACCGCTGAAGGTTATTTACTCTGCCTCAGAGATGGAAGAAGCGAGAGAAGAGCTGAAGAATTATGATATTGTTCTTGTTGATACGGCAGGGCGTTCACACAAAGACAAGCAGCAGAGAGCGGATATCGAAAGTCTTATCGGCACAGTGCCCGAGAGTGAGAGAGATGTTTTCCTTGTTCTGAGTGTAACGACAAAATACAGGGATTTAATAAAGATTACCGAAGCGTATTCGGAAATTGTGAAATACAAGCTAATATTTACTAAGCTGGATGAGACAAGCTGTCTTGGAAATATACTTAACATTAAGCTGTTAACAGGTGCTCCGCTGTCATATGCTACCTTCGGTCAGAAAGTGCCGAATGATATCTGTAAGGTGGATGCCCAGACGATTGCAAAACAGTTGCTGGGAGGTAATGAATGATGGATCAGGCGGAACAGTTAAGAAAACTCGTAAATAGGCAAAAGATAAATAAAAGTGTTTCAAGAGTTATCACCGTTACCAGCGGAAAGGGCGGTGTAGGAAAATCAACTCTTACGGTTAATCTTGCAATACAGATGAGCAGACTCGGAAAAAGAGTTATAATCCTTGATGCGGATTTCGGACTTGCCAATATAGAGGTTATGCTCGGAATAAGACCGCAGTATAATCTTGCCGATCTTATGTTCAGAGGAATGGATTTAAAGGATATAATTACACCCGGACCTGAGAATATAGGATTTATTTCAGGCGGTTCGGGAATTCAGGAATTATCAAGATTAACACGTGAGCAGGTGGTGTATCTGGTTCAAAAGCTGTATGAGCTTGATGAAATGGCTGATATTATTCTTATTGATACCGGTGCCGGAATAGCGGATACGGTTATTGAATTTGTGTCGGCAAGTGCGGAGGTGCTTATTGTTGCAACACCTGAGCCTACATCGATAACGGATGCATATGCGTTGCTGAAAACATTGAACAGAAAAAGTGATTTTGCAAAAGATAATACCGTGATAAAAATGGTTGCAAACAGGATTTCGGGAAGCTCTGAAGGTGAAAGTCTTTTCAGCAAGCTTAGAATTGTTGTGGAGAAATTCTTAAATATTGACCTTAAGTATCTTGGAGGCATACCTCAGGATTCGAACTGCTCGAAGGCGATAATGCAGCAGGCACCGATGCTTACGGCATATCCTACTTCAGCGTCCTCAAAGGCAATAATGGAAATAACGGGAAATCTTCTTGATACGCCCATGGGTGAAGATAATAAGGGTATATCGCAGTTATTTAACAGATGGATGAAAAATATTTACAAAAAACGCAGTAAAAAGGACTAAAATCTAGAACAGGCAGGGTAATAATGGTTTCGAATGTTATTAAAGTCGGAGATAAAATTGAATTAAGCAGAATTGCCCATGACTCATCAGAACAGAACTCGCAGACAAAGTCGTATGTGAGTAAGCTTCTGGATATCAGAGATGAGAAGACGTTATATATAGCTGTTCCCATTGAGGGCGGAAGATTAATTCCGCTTGAAATCGGAGCAAGATTTGAGATGCGAATAATTACCGGTTCAGGTATTTATGTAAGCCGTATAACAGTTTCCAGAAGGTTTAAGGAGAATAATCTTTACTTTTTGGAGGTAATGCTGCTTACCAATATTCAAAAATCACAGAGAAGACAGTATTTCCGTCTTGAAACGGCTTTGCCGCTGCAGTACAGGCGGATATGTGATGTTGAAGAAAAAATACAGGAAAGAATTGAACAGAAGCAATATGCTGATGAGCGTGAATTGAGGGCTCTGAGAGAGAATCTCAGACAGCTGATAAGCAATTATAAAGACGCCGTAATGATAAACATAAGTGCCGGCGGTGTAAAGTTCAGTGCAGTTGAGCGTCTTGAGGCTGACGAACGAATAATTGTTAAATTTGCTTTAGATGATGAGGATGCAGGAACACCGATGAGTCTTATGGCGCGTGTTATAGCCGCAGACAGGGTGAATAATCCTAATATGCAGCTGTATGCTCATCGTACTGAATTTCTTGGGATTGAAAGGGAAGATAGGGAGAGAATAGTTCGTTACGTTTTCCGTGAAGAGCGTCTTAGAAGACAGAGAGAATACGGAGAAAAGTAATTGCATGAATATTGCAATTTGTGAAAGGAGACAGAAATGATTAAAAAAATACTTGTCGTTGATGACTCTGCACTCATGAGAAGGGTGTTGTCTGGTATAATCGAAAGTGATAAGAGATTCGTATTGGCTGATTCTGCAAATAACGGACTTGAGGCATATGATTATATCGTAACATCACCCAAGAAATATGATTTAATTATTCTTGATATAAATATGCCGAAGATGAACGGAATTCAGTTTATGGAAAATCTGCATAAGCTGGGTATACACATTCCGATTCTGATTGTCAGTACGATTGCCAAGGAAGGTGCGGCAGAGACAATTCGTTGTCTTGAACTCGGAGCCTTTGATTTTGTGACAAAGCCTGACAGCTTTTTTGAGACAAAGAGTCATGAGTTCAGTGAACGAATTATCGGACTTATGTGCGCTGCTTTGAAAATGGATGGTAAGAGCAGTGAAAGATCCGATATATTATCGCGCAGGCAGAGTTCTTTGCAGACTGAGGACAAGCCGAATAAGCCTGACGAAAAGAAGGCCTTTGGCGGACCGATGTCCTATATTCAGCTTGATAAGTTTAATAAAAAGCCATTTGTAAAGAAGGGAGCCAATGCAAAGAAGATAATTGCAATTGCTTCTTCTACGGGTGGTCCCAAGGCACTTCAGATGGTGATACCGAAGCTTCCGGCTAATATTGCGGCACCTGTAGTGCTTGTGCAGCATATGCCCGCAGGCTTTACCGGAACGCTTGCGTCTAGGTTAAACGAAATGTCGGCAATAAATGTTAAGGAGGCTGAGGAGGGTGATGTTCTGAAGCCGGGAAACGTTTATATAGCAAAAGGCGGAAGTCATATGCAGGTTGTAAAAAGAGGGCGTGACTTTGTTATTGCACTTAACGATGAGCCGCCCAGAAACAGCTTAAAGCCTTGTGCGGATATTATGTATGAATCTCTTGAAAATCTTGATTTGGATGAAATAACCTGTGTTGTTCTTACCGGTATGGGAAGTGACGGCACGAGAGGCATCGGAAAGATTAGTGCGGGAAAAAACATATACGTTATTGCCCAGGATGAGCTTAGCAGTACGGTCTACGGAATGCCAAGAATGGTTATGGAGGCCGGACTTACCGATGAAGTTGTACCTCTTAATTTCATCGCGGATGCAATTACCAAAAACGTTGGAGTTTTGTAGCAATCAGATTTATCTGAATGAATGGAGGCTTATATGGACGTTAGTCAATATCTTGAGATTTTTATTGAGGAGACAAAGGAACATCTTCAGAGCTTAAATGAACAGCTTCTTATACTTGAGCGCGAGCCTGAAAACAAGGAAACAATTAATGAAATTTTCCGTGCCGCACATTCGCTTAAGGGAATGGCAGGAACCATGGGCTATAAGCGTATGCAGAAGCTTACGCATAACATGGAAAATGTATTTCAGGAAATCCGTAATGATAAGATGAAGGTTTCATCAGAGCTTGTTGACGGTCTGTTCAGAGGATTGGATGCACTTGAGGAATATCTCAGTAATATTACAGAGTCTTCTGATGAAGGTACAAATAATAATCAGGACTTACTGGACCTCTTTGAGAAAGAGCTTGAGAAGGGTATTAACGGCGGCGAGGCATCAGAGGATAGTTCCGTTAAGACTGCGGAGAGCGGCGGAGCTGCGGTACAGGCCGAAGTAAAAACAGCTTCTGATGAATGTGTTGTTAAAGAGATGAGCCTCGGCGAATATGAAAAGAATGCAATCGTAAAGGCTGCTGCAGAAGGAATGAATGCTTATGCCGTTACGGTATACATACAGGATACCTGTCTTCTTAAGGCAGCAAGAGCATTTCTCGTATTTAAGGCAGTTGAGGAAATCGGCGAAATTATCAAGTCTGTTCCCGAGACGTCTAAGATAGAAGATGAGAAATTCGATTTTGATTTTTCAATAGTTATACTTTCAAAGGAAAGTGAAGAAAAGGTTAGAACCGAAATAACAAATGTTTCGGAAATCCGTGCGGCTGCAATCGAAAAGATAGATGCATCGCAGTTTGAGGCTCCGAAGGAAGAAAAGAAGGAAAGTGTTTCCAAGGAGAAGAAGGAAGAGTCTTCAAAGCCTGCTCAGAGCTCCGGCAATACGACAAAGTCTAAGCCGGTGGTTAACCGTTCTGTTCGTGTTGATATTGAGAAGCTCGACGATCTTATGAATCTTGTAAGTGAGCTTATCATAGCAAAGAACGGTCTTGTTTCAATATCACCTTCAGATGTTAACAAGGGTGAGCGCGGTGTAAGCATTCAGGAGCAGGTTGAGTATCTTGAAAGAATTACTACCAATATTCATCAGTCTGTTATGAAGGTTCGAATGGTTCCCATTGAGAGCGTTGTTAACAGATTCCCGAGAATGATTCGTGATTTGTCAAAGAAGCTCGACAAGAAAATGGAACTGTACATGAGCGGTGAGGATACAGAGCTTGACAGAACCGTAATCGATGAAATTGGCGATCCTCTTCAGCACATATTAAGAAATGCGGCTGATCACGGTCTTGAGTCAAATGAAGTGAGAATCAAGAACGGAAAGCCTGAGGTTGGTTCAATTCATCTTGATGCATATCAGGAAGGTAATAATGTTATAATTCAGGTACGTGATGACGGTGCCGGCATTGATACCGAAAAGGTTAAGCGTAAGGCAATCGAAAAGGGTACCATTACGGAAGAGCAGGCAGAAGCTATGACCGATAAGGAGGTTATTGAGCTCCTGTTCAAACCGAGCTTTTCAACTGCCGAAAAGATATCTGATGTATCGGGCAGAGGCGTTGGTCTCGATGTTGTAAAGACTAAGATTGAGGCACTCGGCGGAAGCGTTGATTGTGTATCGGTTCTTGGTGAGGGTAGTACATTTACGGTAAGACTTCCTCTTACACTTGCAATTATTCAGGCACTTATGGTAATAATCGGTGAAGAGAAATATGCGATACCGCTCGGAAGCATTCAGACAATTGAAGACATTCCTGCTTCAGACATCAAGTATGTTGAAGCAAGGGAGGTTATCAACCTTAGAGGTACCGTTATTCCGTTAATCCGACTTGATAAGATTCTTGATGTTCCGAATCGTAAGGATAATAACGAAAATCTTACAGTTGTTATAGTAACAAAGGGTGATAAGATGGCAGGTCTCGTTGTTGATGATTTAATCGGACAGCTTGAAATTGTTATTAAGTCTATAGGAAAGTATATTAATAACAGTAAGATGATAAGTGGTGCAACTATTCTCGGCGATGGCGAGATAGCATTGATTCTTGATGTTAACACTTTAATATAGTGATTTCGAAACGGAGGACAATATGGAAGATACCAGAAATGTTACTGCCAGCTTGAATGCAAAGCAATATATAGGTGTTTTACTCGGAAATGAAGAGTATGGAATTGATATAAAGTATATCGATAATATAGTAAAAATGCAGAGGATAACACGAGTTCCGAAGGCACAGAATTATTTCCTCGGAGTTATTAATATTCGTGGTGAGATCATTCCGGTAATGAGTCTGAGACTTAAATTCGGTCTTGAGAAGGATGAGTTTAACAGCAAAACAAGGATTCTTATTATTAAGCCGGAGCAGCAGGCGGCGGTCGGATTTATTGTTGATGAGGTAAGAGAGGTTATTAATCTTGCATCTGACAATATTGATGCATCATCAGCAAGCAATGATGAAAAAGCCACATATATATCAGGAGTAGGCAAGCATCCTAAGGGACTTATTTCGCTTCTGAATATTGCATCCGTGATTGCGGAAAAAGAAATAAATCAGTAATGATTGGTTTCGGTACGTTTTGTGCCGAGAAATGAGGGAAATATGGCAACAAGATTAGAAGAATTCACGGAAATTGAATTTGATGTCTTGAAGGAAATATCTAACATCGGAGCGGGAAATGCGACGACTGCTCTTTCAACGATGCTGGATGCGAAGGTTAATATGGCAGTTCCGAAGATTGAGTTTCTCGAATTTAAGGAGCTGGCTGAGACAATAGGTGGTGCAGAAAATCTGGTTGTCGGCATATTGCTTTCACTTCAGAACGATATTGACGGAATGATGATGTTTATTATGGACAAAACATCATCTGACCGGGTTGTAAACAATATTTTGAAGAATCCGGCAGATTTTGTGCATGAGAGCTACAGCGAGATGGACGTTTCCGTATTAATGGAGCTTGGAAACATTATTGCGGGGTCATATCTGTCAGCGATTTCCTCACTTACCGGCTTGTGTATAACTTCAAGTGTTCCGTGTATGACAATGGATATGGCAGGTGCGATACTGAGTGTTCCTGCAATTGAGTATGGTAAGGTTAGTGATAAGGCACTCCTGATACAGTCAGAATTCGGCGATGATGTTACAAAGGTTGACGGTTACTTTATTCTGATACCTACGTTGGAGGCTTTTGATAAAATATTTACGGCACTGGGATTAAATTAATTATGGGTGAGATGATAAAAGTTGGAATGGCAGACATGAATGTGTGTACTCCGCCGAATGCTATTACCACGCTGGGCCTCGGTTCATGCGTTGGGATTGCATTATACGATCCGAGAACAAAGATTTGCGGACTAATACACATCATGCTGCCGGACAGTACCGCAATAAAAAACAATGAAAATTCTGCAAAATTTGCAGATACGGGAATAGCGGTTATGATAGACAGACTGTGTCGCATGGGTGCGGCACGGTCGTCTTTGCTTGCTAAAATAGCAGGCGGAGCTCAGATGTTTGCTTTTAATACAAATAATGATATGCTGAAGGTTGGTCAGCGTAATGTTGAGGCAACGAAGAAGGCTCTTGCCAAAAACGGTATAAGGATAGTCAGTGAAGATTGCGGTGAAAATTACGGACGTACGGTTGAATTCTATCCGGAGACGTGTGAATTTCACATTAAGTCAGTCGGGAAACCGCTGAAAATCATTTAACGACAGGTGGATGCTATGAAGGACAGACCGGTTGTAATTGTGGTAACGTTGCTCGGAGGGGCAGTAGCTTCAATATGCTGTATATTAAAGGGGGTTAATTTACTTAATACCCTTTTGATTGTTTTGTTATCACTGTTTGTTTTTATGCTGATTGGTATGATTGTTAACAGCGTATTTGAAAAAATCCGTAAGGAGATTATTGAGCGGGAACGTCTGGAGCAGGAAGAAAGAGAAAGGGAAGAGGCAGAGCGTCTGGAAGCTGAAATGGCAGAAAAAATGCGTCTTGAGGCTGAGAAATCAGGTGAGGCTGATTTTGAAGAAAATGCAGAGAACGGCATAAATGAGACGTTTTCGGACACTGATGAGGATGAGTAAAGTCCAATTATTTATGGAACAGAGAAAGAACGGGAGATATGTGAATGGGAGATATTGACAATTCAAAGCTTTGGGAAGATTATAGCAGAACAAAAGCTCCGGAGCTGAGAGAAAAGCTTATAATTCAATATTCCGGTCTGGTTAAACTTGTGGCGGGTAAGCTTAGTATGTACCTTGGCTATAATGTGGAATTTGATGATTTAGTGGGGTACGGTATATTCGGACTTATTGATGCAATTGATAAATTTGATTACGGAAAAGGGGTAAAGTTTGAGACCTATGCATCACTTAGAATAAGAGGTGCAATTCTGGATCAAATCCGCAAAATGGATTGGATTCCGAGAACACTCAGACAGAAACAGAAGCAGCTTGACAATGCGTATCGTAAGCTTGAAACCGAGTACGGCAGAACGGTTACGGATGCAGAGGTTGCAAAGGAACTGAATATTACGGTTGATGAACTTGAAAGCTTGCAGAATGAAACAAAGATATCTAATCTGGTTTCACTCGATGAATATATAGAACAGGGCGAAGGGCGTGTTGAGCCTGCGGCCAATAAGGATTATATGCAGCCGGAAAAGGTTGCTGAAAAGGCAGAATTAAAAAAGCTTCTGCTTGAGGTTCTGCAGAGCCTGACCGATAAGGAGAAAAAGGTAATAACACTTTATTATTATGAGGACCTTACATTAAAGGAGATCAGCAGGATTCTTGAGGTCTCTGAATCAAGAGTATCGCAGCTTCATTCAAAGGCCCTGCAAAAGATGAGACTGAGACTCGGGAAAAATATGGAACTATTTTTGGGGTAATAATGTATTACAGGTAGTTTAAGGAAGATTATGGATGGTTACCGGGGGATAGTGTAAAAATCACATTGCTATGCTGATTTTTATGCAGCTGTTTGTGCCGAAGCGTCACAAAACAGTATTGATGTGTCAATGGGAAGTACCAATTAGTATTTCCTGTGCGCATTCCTGCGTTACGCTTCGGAACGGAGAAGATTATGAAAAATGGATATTTTCAGCTTGATGTAAGATTTGACGGAACGTATCTTATGGTATTTCCGCCACAGGATTTGGGAATACCGTGTGATCCTTTAGAGATTACACGGTATCTTGATGAGCGGAACATTGATTATTCGCAGACTCAGGTATATGAGATTGTTAAAAATGCTGCCGCAAAAACAGCTGAGGCGAGAATTACAACACTTAATCCCGGAAGAATTGATGAATCTTTATTTGTTACAATGTCAGCTGAAAATATGAGTGCGATAGCAAGGTTTTATCCGCCCACAAAAGATGGAAAACAGCTGGATGAGCATGACATTGTTTCATTCCTTGAGAAAAAGGGAATAAGAAACGGAATTGATAATGAAGCGATACAACAGTTTATTAATAACAGGCAGTATTGCACTTCATATATAGTTGCCGAAGCGGATTTGCCTGTTGAAGGCAGTGATGCGGTAATTACCTATAACTTTAATACTGATTTATCAAGGAAGCCGAAGCTCAATGAAGACGGTTCGGTGGATTTCCATCAGCTTGATAATGTAAGTCATATTGAAAAGGGAGATGTGATAGCTGCCTTGACACCTGCCGTTCAGGGCAAGCCCGGAACCGATGTTACAGGCAAGCCGATTAAGCCCAAAAAGGTTAATGTTAAGTTCCTAAGACAGGTAAAGCATACGAAGCTTTCACCGGACGGATTGCAGCTTCTTTCAGAAGTAAGCGGACATGTTTCGCTTGTTGACGGGCAGATATTTGTATCAGATACATATGTTGTGCCGGCAAATGTTGATGCTTCTACCGGTGACATAAAATACAGCGGTAATGTTCAGATAGAAGGAAATGTTAATACAGGGTATAGAGTCGAGGCAATGGGAGATATTATCGTAAACGGTATCGTTGAAGGTGCGGAGCTTATTGCCGAGGGACAGATTATTCTTAAGCGCGGTATTCAGGGAATGGGAAGAGGAATACTTAATGCAAAGGGTAATGTTGTGTCAAGATTCATTGAGAGTGCGGAGGTTATAGCAGGCGGCTTTATTCAGACCGAGTCTATTATGCACAGCAAGGTAACAGCAGGACAGGAGATTCTCGTAAGGGGAAGAAAAGGCTTTATAACAGGCGGAGAAATCAGGTCCGGTAAATATATACAGGCAAAGACGGCCGGTTCGATAATGGGAACGGCAACGGTACTTGAGGTTGGTGTAAATTTACGTCTTTCGGAAGAAATGCATCAGCTGGAGCAGGAGCTTGAGGAGCTTAAGAATAATATTGATAAGGCAGATAAAGTAATAAATTTCATTTCGCGAAAAATTAAGGAGCGTGAGCAGCTGACACCTGATAAGCTTGAACAGTTTCATCAGCTTTCCGCGCAAAAGCGAGAGATGGAGAATCGCCTTAACCTTGTGGGCAATAAGCTGAATCACGTTGCAGAAGAGCTTGATAACAGTGAGGGCGGATATATACTTATAGATGATATTATATATCCTGGATGTAAGGTTACGATTTCAAATGTAACAACCTATATCAGAAACGAAACAAAGCATAGCAGGCTTGTAAGGGACGGGGCTGATGTAAGAGTGACTGCCTATTGATAAAAGAGGGGGTTATGATGAATGAGTATAACACCTATTGAGATGTATACGATGGTTCCGAAGTCACAGGAGGCGTCACATTTAAGACAGGGTGAGATTTCCAGAATGGCGGGTCAACAGGCCGAAACGGTTCAGAGCTTTGAGAAGGAAATCAGGCAGAACAGCCAGCAGCCCGTAAAAATGACGGAGTCTGAAAATCCCGAATATCGCTATGATGCAAAAGAGAAGGGTAATGGAAGCTACGGCTATTCCGGTAAGGGAAAAAGAGAAAAAAAGAAGGAAGAAAAAAGTGACAGACCGGTAAGGCCGGGAGGCTTTGACATAAGAATTTAGGAAGAGGATGCATATGACTGGATTTGAAATAGCTTTGTTTGTTTTGGGAGCGGCATTTGTAATTATAAGCTTCTTTATTGTCGGTGATACCGATGATAATAAATCCAAAACTACCGAGAATGATAAGGAACGGATTCCGGATGAGCTTACCCCGGAGCTTCTTGAGGATATGCGAATAAAGCTCAGGAGTGCGGCGGAGGATGAACTCGATGACATTATAAATGATACTGAAGAAAAGCTTAATAAACAGTCAAATGAAAAAATAATGGCTGTAAGCGAATTTTCTGAGCAGGTCATCGAAAAAATCAGTACAAATCATCAGGAAGTGGTTTTTCTTTATCAGATGCTTAAGGACAAGGAAGCAGAGCTGAAGGAGACAGTACAGAAGCTTGATAACCTGAGAATTGAATGTGAAAAGGTATTACATGACAATAAAATTCCGGCTGCTGAGGCCGGGGAGAGTATTGAAGAAGAAAGTATCACGGTAAAAAAGGAGACTGTGCCGGAGGCAACGGGACAGGCTGCCGATATGGCTTCCGGTGTACAAAAGCGTACGGCAGAGCCTAAGAAGAAGGCTTCGACCGTTAAAAAAGCCGTGAAGAAATCCTCACCCGAACCCAAACGTGCAATGGGTATAAATACCGCAGAAAAGCTGGACGCGGGGATTACGAATAGGAATGAGGAAATTATTGCATTATATAAGAAAAAGAAATCAGTTATGGAAATATCAAAGCTTCTTGGCATGGGACAGGGCGAGGTTAAACTGATTATAGATTTATACGGAAAATAATTGAGGATATGTAAATGAAACTGAAATACTATATGAGAGGTGTCGGAACAGGTATTCTGTTTACGCTGTTCGTATTCGTTATTATTATCATCCCTAATTTTCAGTTCGAAAAAGAATCTGATACCGATAACGGAAATACAGTTACTGAAGCAGCTAATGACAGCATAGCGGATATACTTGGAACAGGTGAGGAAAATGACTTATCCGGGATACCGGAGTTGACGGATGAGCCGGAATTAACGGCATCACCGGAGCCGACGGAGGAGTCGGTATTAACAAAGATACCTGAGAATACGCCTACAACTGACCCTACGCCTACGGCTGAACCTACACCTACAACTGAACCTGCGCCAACAGCTGAGCCGACACCCACAAATGAACCTACACCTACGGCTGAGCCGACACCTACATCTGCACCGTCGCCTACTCCCGTTGTTGAAGCTGAGGGAGAGACGGCAAGACTGGTAATTGAGAAGGGCATGACCTCCGAGCAGGTGAGCTTACTTGCTGAAAAGCTCGGAATTGTTTCGTCTTGGGAGGATTTTAATAAGTATCTTATTAATAACGGGTATGCCGATTATATTATGATAGGCAGCTATACAATTGAAAAAGGTGCTTCCTACAGAACAATTGTAGGTATTATTACAAACAGATAGAAATAATTCTTGCATTGGGAAAAATTGCGTGATATAATAGCTAGCGGTTGTGCAATGCACAATACTATAAAATTCACGCTGTCGGAGGCCTGGCATGGTGCAATCATGAGATTGTCTGTTTAGAGCCGGATTACAGCGGAAGAAAAACCAAACGGAGGAAATACCATGAGTGTTATTTCAATGAAGCAGTTGCTTGAAGCAGGTGTACATTTCGGACACCAGACAAGAAGATGGAACCCTAAGATGGCAGAGTACATCTACACCGAGAGAAACGGTATCTACATTATTGACCTTCAGAAGTCAGTAGGTAAGGTTGACGAAGCATACTTCGCAATCAAGGACATCGTTGCTAACGGCGGAAAAATCTTATTTGTCGGAACAAAGAAGCAGGCACAGGATTCTGTTAAGTCAGAGGCTGAGCGTTGCGGTATGTTCTATGTAAACGAGAGATGGTTAGGCGGTATGCTTACCAACTTCAAGACCATCACATTAAGAATTCAGAGATTAAAGGCTATCGAGAAGATGGCTGCTGACGGAACATTTGATGTTCTTCCCAAGAAGGAAGTTATCCAGCTCAAGAAGGAGTGGGAGAAGCTTGAGAAGAACTTAAGCGGTATTAAGGATATGGGTGGTATCCCGGATGCAATCTTCGTAGTTGATCCCAAGAAGGAAAGAATTTGCGTTCAGGAAGCACATGCACTCGGAATTCCGCTTATCGGTATTGCTGATACTAACTGTGATCCCGAGGAGCTTGATTATGTTATCCCCGGTAATGATGACGCAATTCGTGCCGTAAAGCTTATCGTTGCTAAGATGGCTGATGCTGTTATCGAGGCTAATCAGGGTGTAGACGCTGTAAGTGCAGACGTTGAGGAAGCAGAAGAGACAGCAGAGGATGCTGAATAATAATAATTAGCGCTTTGCGCGAAGGAGGACATGATGGCAGCTATTACAGCAGCAATGGTTAAGGAATTAAGAGAAATGACCGGCGCAGGTATGATGGATTGCAAGAAGGCTCTTGCAGAGACAGACGGTAATTTCGATGAGGCTATAGAGTTTTTAAGAAAGAAGGGTCTTGCAGCAGCAGAGAAGAAGGCAAACAGAATCGCAGCTGAAGGTGTTTGTGACACATGGTTAAGCGAAGATAAGAAGGTTGCAGCTGTTGTTGAGGTTAACTCAGAGACCGATTTCGTTGCTAAGAATGAGAAATTCAGAGAGTTCGTTGCAAATGTTGCAGCTCAGGCTGCTAAGTCAAATGCAACTGATATCGATGCTTTTCTTGCTGAGACATGGGCACTTGACAGTTCAAAGACTGTTAAGGAAGAGCTTTCTTCACAGATCGCTGTTATCGGTGAGAACATGAACATCAGAAGATTTGTTAAGTTCGAAGCTGCTAACGGATTCGTTGAGTCATATATCCATATGGGCGGAAAGCTTGCTATCCTTATCGAGCTTGAAGCAGAGTGCAATGAGAAGACTGTTGAGTGTGCAAAGAATCTTGCTATGCAGATTGCAGCACTTAATCCTAAGTATGTTGACCAGAGCGAAGTTCCGGCTGATTTCATCGAGCATGAGAAGATGATTCTTAAGGAGCAGGCTATGAATGATCCTGCAAATGCTAACAAGCCTGAGAACATCATCGAGAAGATGCTTGTTGGACGTCTTCAGAAGGAAATGAAGGAGTTCTGCCTTGTTGATCAGGTTTATGTAAAGGATCAGGATATGAACGTTCAGAAGTATATTGACAGCGTTGCTAAGGAAGTTGGCTCAGCTATTAAGGTTAAGAGATTCGTTCGTTTTGAGACCGGTGAAGGCCTTGAGAAGAAGAACGAGGATTTTGCAGCTGAGGTTGCAAAGCAGATGGGACAGTAATCAGCAAAGCTGAGCAATAATAACGAAATAATGACCCCGGCGGAGACAGATGTTTTCACCGGGGTTTTAATTGTGTAAATTGATATCTAATACCGGGAATACCAAAGATTTGATAATTAAAAATTCGAGATATGTATATTGAGTTGAAGGTAAAATAATTATACAATCAATATATGATGGAATTATTGTAATAAGACGTGATGCGCTACGAGAATGTTCTGCGTAGCTTTCTTGCAGATTCGGCGTTACGCTTCGGAATGGAGATTGGTATGAAGACACTGAATGGGATGAGATGCGGTATTAATATCGGTAATAGTCTGGATTGCTTTACGGAAAGCCACGACGCAACAGAGACAAGCTGGGGGAATCCGGTTATTACAAAAGAGACAATTAATATGTTTGCCGGAAGAGGCTTTGATATCCTGAGAGTACCTGTTACCTGGGATGATCATTTCGGTCCGGCGCCGGAATATAAGATTGACGGTAGCTGGATGAAGAGAGTTCGACAGGTAGTTGAATGGGGATTGGACGCTCATATGACTGTAATACTGAATATGCATCATGAGTTTAGATGGATGAGAGCTAAGCTTGAGAATTTGTGCGATATACTTCCAAAATATCGCGCCCTGTGGCAACAGATTTCCGATGAATTCAGTGATTTTGATGAAAGGCTGATATTGCAGGGAACAAATGAGCCTAATCTGATGGGAGGAGATAACTGCGATTGGGGAAGCGGGAATAGGGATGTTCGTGCGGCAATAAATGCTATAAATCATACCTTTGTCAGGACTGTTCGTGAGGGAAAAAAACATAATAAAACCAGATGGCTGTGTGTTACCGGTCTGGCAGCAAGACCATTGGAAGCATGCATGGAGGATATGATTATGCCAGAGGATGAGCATTTGATATATACCCTTCACTGTTACACTCCCGACAGATTTGTGTTTGAACGGAAGAACAGAAATGATACTCCGTATTTTGATGAAAAAGCTAAGGATGAAGTGTATGCCATGTTTTCCGATATCAGGAAATATAGCCTTTTATATGATGTTCCTGTAATGATTACTGAGTTTGGAGCAGTGGCTAAAAAACTTCCTGACGGCGAATATAATACTAATGAAAGAATTGAATTTGTAAAATATTTTAGAAAATGTGCAGATAACTTGAAAATACCATATGTTTGGTGGGATAGTAATTACCTGGAGAA
>JAZNKQ010000069.1:0-7291 GCA_045578645.1 Lachnospiraceae bacterium | reverse complement strand
AATACATATACTTTTCCTTCGCTTTCCTTTTGATAAAAGCCCGCAGGCAAACCCACGGACTTTTTTATTATATACTAACTCCATAGTGAATATCAACAGTGAAATTGTATACTTATTCAATTTATTCAATTCTGTACTCTTTCATTATAGAGGTAATAAGCCCCGCATACTCAGAATACTTATTTTTAAGCGCCTCAATTTCATTCATCGAAACATCCTGCTGCCGTATATTGAAATCAATCTGCGCTCTGAGCTTTCTTCTCCGTTCATTAAGACTGTGACGAACCTCCGTCATCTCCCGTCTGTCGATAAGCGCTTCCGGCTGATGAATCCACATGTCACCGCTTGCGATATGTCTCCTTGCCAGAAGCTCCACAAGCATATTCTGGTATGAAACAAGAAGCTGAGAGCTCTTTCTGTAACGCTTCTCCTCCTCACGCGCACGTACATAGCACTCCCATCTGTATACCAGCTCATGATGACTGTTAACCTCGTATTTCTCATACAGATAATCCAGTACACTTTTTGTATTTACATATTTGAGCTTCACCTTATTCAGAAGCTCAATTGCCCTTTTCATTGCCAGATCACTTTTATGCGACTGAATCGTAAGCTTCTTAGATATCACCAGATAATAAGCCGTATATGCAATAGCCGCAACTCCGGTAATAAAAAACGGAACCGTAAAATCCTTTCCCGTGTACCCCATCAGCAGCAGCAATATGATGAATACCGTAACAACAGTGCCAATCACAATATAAGAAAACTTATGAAGAAACTTCTTCTTTGAAACGGCATCATCCTTTTCATATTTTATACTGCCCTTCTCGCCCTCAAGCTGACGCATGTCCTCCTGAACAAGGAGCAGATATCGCTCCTTCTCCTCAAGCTCCTTAATAACACCCGGAATTTCTTCTTCATAACGTGTCAGCATGCGAAATTCCACGCTCTGCAGCTTCCGGTCACCGGACTGGTAATTTATCCTGTCATTTTCAAGATTAATTATTGTGCGCGCTGCATCATCAATCTCCATCCGCTCATTATCCGGAATCGAATCAAGCTTCTGAATATCCGTCAGATAATCAGTTACGGCAGAGTACTCCTTCTTGGTATTCTCCTGCTGCCGCTTTAAGGAAACAAGCTGCTTACAGGTTTCGTCCATAAGCTTAACGATATCATCCTCGGACGCTCTTCTCTCGCCTTTACTGTAGGAAAGAGCCTCCTCCAGAGTCATCCATTTATACGCACTCTCTGCTTCAGCCCTCTTATTCTTTTTTCTTCTGCTAAATAAGCCCATATAAAAATCACCTACACAATATCTTCCCTGTATTTACGCTTCAGCCCTGAAACAACCTCCACCATAAGCCTTTCGCACTCATAATAGCGTTCCTGTCTCCAAAGCTCCTTCATGCGGTAAACATCATCAAGCTCACCGCTGTGTTCAAGCTCTGTATCCACATTTTCCAGCTCCGCCTCAAGCTCATCCGGAAGACGTGTATTATCAACAAGCCGTAATATTTCCTGCTCGTATTTGCCTTCCTGTCCACTGAGACGCAATGCAAACAGATATGCCTTTAATGAATCCTTTCTTCCGTTGCGCTCATACGCCTCAAGAAATGAACCTGCCGCCGTCGCCAGCAGTCCGGCTCTCACCTGAAGCACCGCAATATTGTGAATAATATCACCATATGCCTCCGGAGTAAGCAGTCTTCCCTCCTCCGAAGAAAGAATATTTCTGTATTCCCTGAGTGCTGCCGCGTTATTCCGCTCTTCGAGATACCGGTCCGCACGTCTGCGGCTGCGCTCGATTCCCGTCATATTGGACAGCAGCGTAAGCTCATCGCAGATTTTTCCTATCTCATCCTCGTTATATAAATCGGCACTGCAGAATATAACAACAAGTCTGCTCTTCAAATCCGACCGCGTCAGCACAAGATGCTCCAACAGCTCCCCACGCTCCTTAAGTCCGAGCTCATCGCGGATAAAAGCCGCCATCTCTATATCAACATCCGAAGCATCAAGATTCTCAAGATGCCTAACCAAAGAATGGCACAGCTCCTCAATGGTAAAGATGCGCACTCCGGCAGTCTTAAAGAAATATGGCTTATTCGCTTTTTTATCCGAGCATAAAATAACTTTTCCCATCATTCATCCTTTAATATACTATATCTTAAGTACCTGTTCCCATATCCGGTTATTTTTAGGGTATATATCACCAAAGCCGGTATCTCTTACCGTAATAACCGCAGTATCACGATTAGGGAAGCGTATACTTACATGTAACCTCATAGACTTATCTCTGCGCAGATTAATGGTTTCCAATGTCATTATCGCACATACAAAATCCTTTTTAAGAACATTATGTATAATGAAATCAAGCTCATTGGTCTCATCCATTATTACAGTGACCGCTTTTCCGGCCTCGTAATAATTCTCCCCGATATCGGCAAGCAAATACTCCTCATAATCAGCATCGTGATAAACCTTTATTGCCACACTGCTTTTTAGCATGTCTTCTCCTATAAGAAGATATTCCTGTACTCCGCCGTCAAAAAACATCCGCGCAGCATAGCAGGCACCCTTTACGTAAAGATTCTGACCTCTGAACACTCTTCGTCCCGTACAGAGTCCCTTTAAAATATCATCTGACCAGGAGCTTTCAAAGCCGCTTCCGGTTACATACAGCGCAGATATAATCTGTCGGTGAAGAAGCTGACCTGTCAGATTTTCAAATGCATAAAGAAGCCTGTCCATGTTCTCCGGCTGCAGCATATCGATTCCTATCGTATCGGAAAAATCCTGCTTTTCCGCTACAACCGTCATCGGAGTCTGCTTCCTTCCAAAGCTCAAACGGTAGTAAGCAAGTCCGTCGGCGGTATAATCAAAAAGACTCACATCATTTATCCAGATATCCTTATTCTGTGAAACGATATAATGCATAAAGCTCTCAAGATGAGTTATGATACGAAGTCTGTCCTCACGTATTCCGAGCATCTCCATCGCCGAGCAGATAACCTTCTTCAGCTTCTCATTGCAATGCTTCAGCGTAACGGTAACACCCTTTATTCCCTGCCCCGGAAAGCTCTGCTTAAGGCTTCCGAACACCCTTCGCAGGAATCTCTCAAGCAAAATATCAGCCGGATAGCTTTTACCGAACACTTCGGCAACAGCCCCCTGCTCCGCCATGGATATGAGATTTCCGATACGCACACAGTTCGGCTCTCCGACAAGCTTTTGAGCCTGATCTCCGAAAAACCATTCATTTGTATCCCTGCATGCACACAAAAGCGTAGGAATCCTGTATTTAGTTTTATCAGTTGACAGGCTGACGGAATCCGGCTGCCCCTTTTCACGTATATAGCAGCCTATTTGCGTAAAATCATCACACAAATCAATTCCCACCAGCAGTGTTTTTTCTTCCACCATGCAATCACTCCGTAATTTATGCCTTAAGCGGCTTTATAAGCATCTCTGCTTCATAGCAGTTACGTATATAGCTCTCTGCCAGCTTCATGGCCGTCTTTTCATCCTTCATCTCACATGCGGTTATTATCAGATTAAGCTGATGATACCTCGTATCCTCGTCTCCTGTTATCTCAGGCTCGGGACTAATTGAACTGCTTTCCGTAATAATGCAGTTATCATCATCCTCTTCCGAAATGTAATACTGAAGCGTCTCTCCGTAGAACAGCGTAAATTCCTTGACAAAAATGCCGTAGCAGACATTCTTCATATCTTCTATTCTGTATGCCTCTTCCCCGCCGGAATCAGCAAGACAGAAATGTATTCTCACCCTCTTATGAGGGTCGGTGTGATACTCAACATAATGCCTGTCGCGCATTTCCTCAGGTATTGCCACCATTCCCGCAAAGTGCTTAAAGAACGGCAGAACCAGTCCCTTCTGCTCAAGCTTCTGTATCCTGTATTCAATAAAGCTCTTGTCCGCCTCTGAAAAGGAATTCCGATAGGTATAGCTCTTAAGCAGGGCAAGCATGCAGACGTCATTCTCATCATAAATCGCTTCACGACGCATTATCTCCAGTATCTCGTTCTCCGGAACCCTGTCAAAAACCAGATACCCGTATGCGTTATATGACAGATATGCACGAATAAGCTTTCCCATACAGCCGTGACTGTAATAGTGCGCAAATACCTCATCGGCATATTTCATATCACTTTCGCAGAACAGATGCTGTGCCAGCAGCCGTTCCTCGATATCGGCCGTATCAAGCTGAAATTCCCGCGCCGCCTTCCATATCCCGTACATATTGTCGGTTGCCCCGTTATATTCCTTTACAAGATATTTGAGCAGTGTATCATTATATTTTCTTTTACCAAAAACATAATAGCATATACAGCTGAAGGTTCTTCCCTTAACAGCCTCGCTGTCGGTTGCAAGAAGCCGCACCGCCATTTTCATCAGCCTTTTGCTGTCAATTCCGTAAAAGCCGAAAAGCTCAATGTTCCTTATTGCAAGATTATACAGCTCGCGCAGAATCATATACTCTATCATCTGACCGCGCTCCTTACAGCTTAAGGCCGACAAATCAAGCTTTACAAGATGGCTCTCCATCAGATCGCCTTCAAGATTATTATAGTAATATTCAATTAACGATTTCTCGCATTCAATTCTGAAAGCAGAGCTTAACCCCGGATGGTTGACGGTTCTTCGCATCAGTTCAACCAAATCATCGTATTCCTTTTCAAAACGGGCCTTTTCAAGCACACCGAGAAGCACCCTTATGTCATCCGTATGCTCCTCTCCGCATGCAATAAGCTCATTGCGCTCAATAAGCCTCTTCTTCGTGTATTCAAAGGACTTACAGAACTTGTTACCGCTCTCATCGCAAAGAAACAGCTCGTAATTATCGGAAAACAAGTCAACATAAGCCACGCCGTCATTAACCGGCACTATGCTTTCATTCTCAAGCTCCCTGTAGGAAACACAGACACTGACTGCTCCCTTCCAGTCGGTTCTTATTTCGTGCTTATAAATTATATCCGGAAGAACCGCTGCTTCATCGGAAGACAGCTCATTCACATCAAGCAGCTCATTATACAGTGCCGCGGCGTCACTGCTTACCACGCGGCGTCCGAGCAGCCTGCGTGCAAACTCTCTCATAAAAGGAAGATAGCTTATGTAAATACTGTCCTCCCGCGTTTTGAAACGTAATATATTTCTGTAAAGCGCCATTGCCTGCTCATCGTCATACCTGTATCCCGACAGATAGTACGAGAAAAGCGCCTTCGGCAGCGGTGCATCATAATCATTTCCCGCAGCCTTTATGCACTGCTCATAAAGCCCGTTAAGTCTGAGCTGTTCCTCTATTCCGGCACACAGCCATCTGCACGCCTCTTTATCGCAGCTTTCGCAAAGAATAAGAGTATAGCAAAGAGCCTCAAGGATTTCGTTAAGCTTATAGGTCTCAAACAGGCGTGTAAGTATATTTACGGCACGCTTACTGCCCTGCTTCTGCCTGACTGCGGTATACGCTGCCTGCAAAGCCGTGTTCCTTCCCACAAGACCGTTTTTAAGTCCGTATCCGAGCATCTGCAGAGTGAACCCGTCAAATTCCTTAATAACCGCCGGCTCTTCATTGGCAAGCATAAGTGCTTCAAGTAACAGAAGCGGACTGTTAACACCCGCTGTGAACACTTTACGAAAGGCTTCAAACTTCTGCCCGCGGCTTATTCTTCCGCGCCTGTCCGCAAGAATACTGAAATACAATGAAGAGAAGCTCTTTTCCTGCTCATAAATTGTCTTCAGCTCTGAGGCATATTCCTGAATTCTGAAATTATCTGATGTCATCACCGACTCAAGATACAAAATTGCAGTATAAATTTCGGTAGCAGCCTCCCGCCACTCACCGTCTTCTTTTATAATATCAAGTGCCGTCCCGGCCTGCGACTTTTTACCTGCCGTAAGCAGTAAATGTACCCGGTAAATTCCGATTGCAGTGCTTTCATCACAGAGTACCCTTCTTGTATTAAGAATATCCTCAGCCTCGGCAACATACTTACCCGCATTTATTTTTCCCGAGCGATATGCGATATAGTTGTTAAGCAGAGCGAGCTCGCACTGCTTTATGCGAAGCCTTTGTGAAAGAGCGCCCTTCCTTTCACCGTTTTTGCGGCATACTATATTTATTTTAAGCTGCCCGCTGACAGTCGAAATAATCAGTCGGCCAAAGTTCCTGCCGGCACGCATTTTTTCCGGGTCAAACGTAAGCTTAAGCTCATAGCTGTTCCCATCAAAATCCTCTGCCCAGATAAGCTTTCTGTCAGGTATGATAAAATCACCGTCAGCTTCTATTCTCAGCTGTGCATAACCCCAAGTATCTTTTCTTATTGTAATCTTATCCATGAAGCTGTATGCTCCCGCCTCATAAACAAGCTCTGTCTTATCCGTTGTAAACCTTATCGGATGCTTTTTATGTACGGCAATCAGAAATTCCTCCATGGCAAGAGAGGTATTCCCTGCCAGAGCAAGTCTGCCGTAAAGATTGGCACATTCAGGATCATGATACTTTATCATTTTATCAAAATCCGCGGATTTGAATAAAAGCTTGGCATCCGACCAGTTACTCTTTGCCAGATTGGCATAATGAAACATATCCGAAATTGTTTCATCACCCATACTGCAGCTTGGCGCTGTTACATTTACGTGAAAGTCAATTTCCGCCTCTCCGCAATCCGAAACAATGTTCAGCTTACAGCCTATTTTTGTTCCGACATCCAGGTATCCGGCATCAAAGGTATATTCAATTATATTCTCAGCCCCGAAAAAGCTGTTATCCTTTATTGAAAGTAAAGCCTCGGAAGAATAAACCAGTCCCTTGACCCGTTTTTTATCTCCCGCCGATACGGAAAATGTTCCGCTGTATTTTTTTCCCGTCTCCACCGATATACTTACTTCTCTGACAGATATAATCAGTTCCGGCTTTTCATATCGGAAATTCCCTTTCGAGAAGCTGTCAATCTTATCCTTCATGTGTCACCCCAACTCATGATTTCTGTTACTATACAAATTTAAGTATAGCATTTTTACATGTCTTTGCAAACATATACTTCGATGGTTCGGAAACAATTTCTCCAACAAAGCTCACAAAACTACACATATGGCAAATCTCAGAGAAGATTAATCACACATTTTTACGCTTTTCGTGTAGGATACAAATATTTTCATTTTTATTGTATTTTTATGTTGACAAACAAGTTGTTTCGTGCAATAATACAGATACAACAACAAAACAAGTTGTTTTTAATCGCTTAAAACGGAGTTAGTCGGTAG
>JAZNKQ010000068.1:0-12665 GCA_045578645.1 Lachnospiraceae bacterium | reverse complement strand
ACTACACTCTGATTAATCAATTTGTCTGCCGCTATCACGTTTTCGCCTCCTTTGTACATTCAATATTATATCCGATAAAAATAATTTTCGTAAGCAGATATTTATCATTTTTCAATATTTCGTCACTTTTACCATTAAACCATATTATATGCTTTTCCACACTACATCCCGAAGCACTTTACAGTCATTACGGCAATAGCGTATAATTGATGACGGAGGGTTTTTTTCGATAGAATATTAGTTAGGAGAAGGCTGTATGAAGTATTTTGAAGAAGTAAACGGAAGTTTATTGTTTCGCGAAAACGGTGAAACTCTTATGGTCACCCCCTGGGGTCAAAACAGTATGCGCATACGCTCCGCCATACTCAGTGATATCTCTCAGGACAGTATTGCATTATTACCTGCTGCGGATAATAATGCCGTTATAGATATTTCCGGGAATTCCGCAACTATCAGGAACGGAAAGCTTACCGCTGAGCTTAAGGTAGCAGACTGGGGAAGAAGTCTGCAGATTACTTATCTCAATCAACGCGGAGAAATCCTTCTTCGCGAGATTCCGAACGGTGGTGCTCTTTCACTGAAAGCACGTCAGTTTAAGCCTCTTCCCGGCGGAAATTTCCGTCTGAAAGCAAGCTTTCTTCCCAACCCTTCCGAAAAGATATACGGCATGGGACAATATCAGCAGGAGCTTTTGGACTTAAAGGGCTGCAATCTTGAGCTTGCACATCGAAACTCACAGGCGAGCGTTCCTTTCTATATTTCTAATCAGGGATATGGATTTTTGTGGCATAATGCGGCAATCGGAGAAGTTCATTTCGGAACAAACACTACAGAATGGATAGCTGATTCCACCAAACAGCTTGATTACTGGATTACTGCCGGAGATACCCCTGCCGAAATAGAAGAGGCCTATGCTTCAGTCACCGGAACCGCTCCCATGATGCCGGAATACGGTCTCGGCTTCTGGCAGTGCAAGCTTCGCTACTACAATCAGGAGCAGGTATTACAGATTGCACGTGAATACAAAAAGCGCGATATTCCTCTTGATGTTATCGTCATCGATTATTATCACTGGCCGCGCTGCGGCGACTGGCGCTTCGATGAAGAGTATTTTCCCAATCCCCGCGCCATGGTAGAGGAACTGCACGACATGGGAATCGAAACAATGGTATCTGTCTGGCCTCAGGTCGACTGGAGAAGTGAAAATTATGAAGAAATGAAGCAGCAGGGTCTCCTTGTTAAGAGTAATGCCGGAATTGATGTTCAGATGCTGTTCCACGGGAATAACGTCTTCATGGATGCTACTAATCCGAGAACACGCGAATATGTCTGGGACAAGTGCAGGCAGAACTATGCGGATCTCGGTATTCGCACCTTCTGGCTTGACGAAGCCGAGCCGGAATTCACTACCTACGAATTCGAAAACTATCGCTATTACGCAGGCTCCGTTGCAGAAACCGGTAATATTTATCCAAGAGAATATGCCCGCCTGTTTTTTGAAGGTCAGAAAAAGAATAATCAAAATGATATAGTAAATCTGATCCGGTGTGCCTGGGTAGGCAGTCAGCGTTACGGCACACTGGTATGGTCAGGTGACATTATGTCGACCTACGAGGATTTCCGCAAACAGATTTGTGCCGGAATACATATGGGATTAGCCGGCATTCCCTGGTGGACAACCGACATCGGCGGTTTTCACGGCGGTGTTACGAAGGACCCTGATTTCCGTGAGCTGCTCGTACGCTGGTTCCAGTTCGGTACCTTCTGTCCCGTAATGCGTATCCATGGCTGCCGCCAGCCCGGTGAAACAATCGTAAACAAATCCGGAGAGGTCAGAGAATGGACCGGTACTGACAATGAAATCTGGAGCTTCGGCGATGAGGCCTATCCTATCCTTGTAAAATTCATCCGTATCCGAGAGAAGCTTCGTGATTATACACGAGGTATAATGAAAGAAGCACACGAGAAGGGCACTCCCGTAATGCGAGCATTATTCTATGAATTTCCGGAGGACAAAAACTGTTGGGATATAAAGGACTCTTATTTCTACGGGCCTGATATCCTGGTTGCCCCTGTCTGCCACGAGCATATGACAAGCCGCAGCGTTTATCTTCCTGCCGGTGCAAAATGGGTACATGCAGGAACAGGACAATGCTACGAGGGCGGCAAAAAATACGACATAGACGCTCCCATTGATACCCTCCCCGTTTTCCTTCGTGACGGCAAACCCGATTATCTGATCGGCGAAATCTAAGCCCCATACCATAAACATTTTATCAGCTTCGTATACAATAAAAAGGAGTCCGACGACTCCTTTTTATTTCGTATAAAATGTCATTCCCACACTGTCCAAACCGGCATTACACATTATTGTTGCAGATACATTATGTACATACACATTCTTCCAGGCAACTCTCTTTACGGCTTCGCGACAGACCATTTCCTGCAGCCCGTTCGAAGAACTAAACACGGAAATAATAAGAGTCTCATCCGAAATACTTCGTACCCGCCTCAGCATGCGTCTGACATATCGCTTTACATAATTCTCACGCCGTCCCCAGTAAATACCTAAAATCCGGTTATCGCTTTTTCTCACTCTTACCACGCTTCTGATTTGAAACATTTCCGCAAGATTAGAAACCAGACGGTTCACTCTGCTGCTGTTTCCGAAGCGCTGTGACGGCTTAATAAGAAAGCTGCACCGTATATTATTCTTTATTTTTCCAAGCCGTTCCGTCAGCTCTGCAAGCTGCACCCCGTCATTTGCAAGCCTTGCCGCCTCCATTACCAGAAGCCCCATACCGTGAGATGCCAGACCCGAATCAAATACATGTACCTGCGGCATACCATCCGAGGCCGCAACGGCATTCTGAAATGCACTGCTTAATCCGCTTGAAACACAAATATGAAGAACTGTATTTCCATCTTCCTGACAGCTTTTGAAAAAGCTTTTGTAATCCTCGGCCGAAGCCGGCTCGCTGGTTACCCTTCCGCTGTCTGCTTCCATATATTCACATGCGGTCTCAAAATCTATTTCCGTAAAATCCTGAAAACGGGCAGTTCCCACTGACACATAAAAGGGGATAGTCCTGATACCGTAATTCTTCAGAACACTTTCCGGTAAATCACAAACACAATCGGCCGTAACAACAACTCGGCTACTCATCGGATTTCACCCCATTTCTGATAATAAGCTTCTCGTCTAAACAGCTTAGCAGTGTCCCTTTCAGAATCTCCGACTGCACCGGCTTTGACACAAACCCACTGAAGCCCTCCTCGGCAAACATACCGCCGACTTCATCCTCCGTATTTGCAGTCATGGCAATAACGGGAATTTCTCGGGCATAATCATTTTCAATTGCGCGAATCAGCCTAAATGCCTCTAAACCGCTCATGCCTGGCATCAGATGGTCCATGAAAATCAGATCATATCTCCGGCTTTTTACCATTTCAACTGCCTCGGCGCCGCTTGTTGCAGTCATAAGCTGTACCTTATACGGCTTAAGCAATCCTGAAACAACCTTTATATTGGTCATATTATCGTCGACTACAAGCACTTCAGCTTTAGGAGCCGTAAATACATCCTCTTCCTGCCCCTTATCCTCGCGCTCACTGTTAATAAAATCGGAGAAATTTCTTGTGTAAAACGGCTTATAGATACTGCGGATATTTTCGCTTACCGAAACAGCCTCTTTCCTCTCCTGAACAACAGCAAGACAATATGCTTTTGAAAGCTCATCAAAATACTCCCGGTCTTCGATATACTCATCCCTGCCGATAATAATATGCGTATAGCGCTCCTCCGAAAGCTGCTGCTTAAGCTCATCCGTACTGCGACAGATTCTGCCCTTCGCATTCATCTTTGTGAACACCTTTTTGAAGGAGCTGCTGTAGTTATTTACAAAATACTCCGGAATCTCTCCCGTACTGCAGTATAAAACGCGATGATTCTCGTGATTTCCTATATTTACAATCGGTGCAAAGTCAACAACCGTTTGCGGAATGATTATCTTAAACTCCGAACCCTTTCCGTACTCACTGTCAACCCTTATTACACCGTTCATAAGCCGGATAAGCTTCTTTGTAAGCGGAAGACCGAGTCCCGTACCCTCTATGGCATGATTTTTATCCGCATCCACTCTGCCGTAAGCGGCAAAAATCTCACCGAGGCATTCCTCCTTAATACCGATTCCGCTGTCCTTTACCGATATAATCAGATTGATTCCATAGCTCTCCTTACGGCAGGAAACCGCCAGTAAGAAGCCGCCCTTTCTCGTATACTTCACGGCATTTGTAAGAAGGTTTATTATTATCTGCTTGATTCGTACCTCGTCGCCATAAAGCAGATTGGGAACATCAGGGTCGCAATCAACAACAAATTCCAGCTTTTTATTTCCCATTCTTGCAACGGTCATATAAATCACGTCATTGAGCAAATCTGACAGCCTGTATTCCTTACACTGCAGCTCCATTCTCCCTGATTCTATCTTAGAGAAATCAAGCAAATCGTTAATAATATTAATCAGATTTTTACCTGAGCGCGAAATATTAATATTATTCTCCCTGACAATCGGAGATATATTCTCATTCATATTCAGCTCGCACAAGCCCATAATCGCATTCATGGGTGTACGTATTTCATGTGCCATATTTGCGAGGAAAACACTCTTCATCTGATTTGCGCTGTCGGCATTCTTAATCATCTGCTTCTGCGTCTCCTCATATCGGTCGATTCTGACAAAAACGACAAGCGCCACAATCGTAAATGCCCAGTAGATTATGGGAAAACGTATCCTGTAATCCTCCGAGTACTGATAGCCGAGGCCGTGAAGCGGCGTCAGCATATATAGCGGTATACAGATACCGAGAAGCAGACTTAGGATGCCTCCGTAATACAGGTTAATAAGCGCCATTCCCGCCATCGGAACAAAAAGAAGCCACATGATACTGACTCCGCCGGCACCGCCCTGATACATGAAAAACATCATTATTGCATAGAAAAACAACACCACCGACCAGGCAAGCACCTTAGGTGCTTTTATCTGAGTAAACAAAAGCATTGTCAAAATCATAAATACCGCAATTATGATATTGGCAATGCCCAGAGCGACATTTGCTTTAGTAAAGCATACAAGGCTCATAATAAGAGCATAAATGCTTATAAACGTAAAGCAGATATACAGGCCGCTTTTATTAACTATTCTGCTTTTCTCACGTACATGAGTAATATATTCAAATATACCTTTTATCTTATGCATCGCACATGCCCTTCCGCGAAAAGTAATCCGAATGCTCGATTATATCCTTTAATAACCATTTACCATATTATAATAAATGATGAATTGCATGTCAATCACGTCATATGATAAAATATATTCAGAAAATTCATTCAATTTGTCAGTCCATTCCCGCCGGACTGCATTATGTATCACTGCTTCCACGGCTTTTTTCCGTCAAACCGATACATCCTTCAAACGCAGAGTCTGCAATTGTCTCCACAGTATCCGGTATTACGATATTAGTCAAACTACTGCAACCGTAGAATGTATTTTCCTCAATACTCGTTACACCATCCGGTATCACAATTTCCGACAGACCGGTGCAGTTCCAAAATGCCCTAGCCCCGATGCTCATTACACTATCAGGCAGCACAATGCTCAATAAACTACTGCAGCCATCGAAAGCTAACCTTCCAATACTCGTTACACCATTCGGTAGCACAACCCCCGACATGCTGCTACATCCGCTAAATGCACTCGCTCCGATACTGGTTACTCCCTCCGGTATGATAACATCTCCGCTTATGTGTTCAGAAGCATTACATAAACAAGAATTCACCACCAAAAGCCCCCTTGCATCTCTTTTCTTCTCTGCCCAAGGCGTCCCGTCAAATGCACCTCCTCCAAAGTCTGTCACACTCTCCGGTATTGTAATTTCCGACAAACTGCTACATTCTGAAAATGCACGGTATCCGATACTCCCTACGCCATCCGGTATTACCAACTCAGACAAACCACCGCACCGAAAGAATGTTTCATCCCCAATTTTTTCTATTCCATCCGGTAACTTAAGCTCAGATAAACTACTACATCCCGAAAATGCCCTGTCTCCGATACTTGTCACACTCTCCGGTATCTCAATCCCGGTCAAGCCGGTGCAGCCCGCAAATGCTCCGCTGCCTATACTCGTCACGCCATCCGGTAACACAAGTTGAGACAATCGACCACATCCCGAAAACGCCCAGTCTCCGATACTTGTCACACTCTCCGGTATCTTAATCCGGGCCAAACTATTACACCCGGAAAACGAACTTACGCCTATACTCGTTACACTATCCGGTACTACAACCTCAGTCAGATTACCGCAATATGCGAACGCCTCCGCTCCGATGCTCATTACACTATTCGGCAACACAATGCCCGATAAACCGTTACATTCCTTGAACGCTCCTTCACCGATACTTGTCACATTATCCGGTACGATAACTCTTCCTTTGATTTGCTTTGAAGCACTGAGCAAACAGGAATCAACTACAAGAAAACCATTTTCCTCCTGTTGCTTCAAAGCCCAAGCAGTCCCATCAAACGCACCTCTTCCGATTTCGACCACACTCTCCGGTATTGTAATTTCAGTCAAGCTGCTGCAACCCAGAAATGCATTGTATCCGATACTTACCAATCCATCCGGCAGATTAATTGTCTTCAGACTACTGCATGTAAGGAACGCTTCGTCCCCAATATCGGTTACGCCATCCGGTAATACAATTTCGGACAGCTTTCTGCATCCGCAGAAAGCTCCGTCGCCGATGCTTGTCACATTATCCGGTATCGTTATCTCCGTCAACTCTTTATCCCTTACACCCGTAATACGTACTTCATTTCCGCTAATATCATAATCCAATATAGAAGCTGTTGTATCCGGCTCCGCAGTAGGCTCTGTTGCGGACCGTACAATAGGCTCTGTTACGAGCTGTACGATAGGCTCTGTTGCGAACTGTACGGTTGGCTCTGTTACAGGCTGTACGGTTGGTAATGGAGTACCGCCTGTTTGTGCGGTACCGCAGGCTACAAAAAGTGCTGCCAAAACAGCACCGAATAAAAAAATGCCAACTCTCTTTTTCATAAAAAATCTCCTCATAAAACGGACATTATCTTTTTTTGAACTCGTCCATACTCAATTTACGCGCCGGTTTAATTCTCTATAATGTATCACTGCTTCCACGGCTTTTTTCCGTCAAACCAGCCCTGATTCTTCCAGTGAAGATAATCTGTACCCATAACTGTATTCAGTCTTGAGGGATCATTTCCACTCAGTCTCATAGCCATAAACACCAGTCTGGTTTTTGCATTTACCCTGACGCGCTGCCTTCTTACCTTCTCGGCCAGCTTCTTTGTTTTTCTTGCAATCTTCTCCCGGCACTTTTCCGACACCTCACCCCAGGATGATGCCTGCACGGCAAAGCCCAAGGTCTTTATATAGGATACTCCCCAGTAGCTCAGACAGGTTTTAACATCCTTCATCGCACTCCTTGTTCCGGCGCCCGCGGCGGTTGATATCACCACTGCCTTCTTTTTAAACATGCATTTCTTAGGTCGGTGCGGCATCCAGTTAATAAAGGTAAGATCAATAAATGCTTTCATCGGCGCAGATGCCCGCATACAGTAAGTCGGTGTAGTAAACACAAGAAGCTCTGCTTCCTCAATCGCGTCCATAATCACTTTCTTTTCCGCATAATAGGGACATTTATCGTCAGACTCCATACACTTATAGCAGCCCAGACAAAAATGATTCAAATCCCTCGGCAAAAAGAACTCGGTTATTTCCTGCTCATTAGCCACCGCTTCGACAAACATTCTGCCTGCATGGTATGTACTCCCCTTATGATTCTGTCCATGAATAATTACTGTTTTCATCTGTCACTTACCTCTTCCGTATCTTTCTATATCAGAATTCTGAACAGCCCGTGCTTATTGCAATAGGCAAACATCATTCCATGCCCTTTTCGCATAAAATGCACCTCCGCATCCTGCTCAGGGTAAAGCTTAATTACTTCACATGTATCAGACGTAACATATGCAATAAAAGATATATAGTGCTTTTTGTTCATTTCATGCTCGACAAAAACACCATACCCGTCATCCGTTGATTCAACCTTAATCGTATGATTCTCATCACACTTTTCGGCCTCTGCTGCCGGAAGGCTGATTCCGCAGCAGCTAAAAGCGCCCTGTCCGACTGACATTATTACATTACCGCAAACCGGGCAAATATAAAAGCACATCTTTTTCATATTGCCTGATATGTTTTCATTTTCGCGAAAATCCCCTGTCAGAAGCTCAGCAATTGATGTTCCCAGTGCTTTTGCCAAATCTTCAATAATAGCAATATCCGGAAGTCCCTTTCCCGTCTCCCATTTTGAAACGGTCTTGTCACTTACGTTTATTCTCCCGGCAAGCTCCCTTTGTGTGATTTTCTGCTTTTCTCTTAATTCTCTGATTGTTTTTCCGGTTATATATCCCATAGCTTTCATCTCCTTTTTTTGCTTGTACAGCGATTCTATATCGCCCCATGGAATATAGCAACCTACGTAAGGTAGAATCGTTCCGCCTGCAAGGCAACGTTCCCCTATACCGGCAGATATTCCCCTACGCGTTCAAAGCATACTTAACGATGTCTCTTCGCTCTCCCTGATAATCACCTTCACCCTCGTATTCCTTCGTGAAGCCGCATTTTTCCAAAACCTTTTTTGATGCATGGTTTTCTGCCACACATATACCGTATACCTTTTCAATTCCCTTTAACGGCATAATATATTCCAAAAATGCCTTAAGGGCTTCTGTTGCGTATCCTCTTTTTGTATATGCTTCACCGACATGATACCCTACCTCAAACCCGTTCTCTATCGGAACAAGCTGAACATATCCGACACAGGTGCTGTCCTTTTGCAGTATCGGATATACCAGCGGACCGTCTCCCGATTCATATACGCTCATAAGAAACTCTATTGTCTCCCTTGCATCATCAATTGTTTCAAATACCTCATCAGGTACAAATCGTCTGTTATCCTCATCCAGAGAATTCTTATGTACACTCTCTGCCATTGATAAATCAAATTCCGTAATTATTAATCTTTCTGTTTCTAATCTCATATTAACCTCCATTCCGAAGCGTAGCTGCCGTAATACTAATTTTAAGATGCAAAAATATATTATAGCACATTTACATAGCTGTGTGAACAAAAAATTCTTATCGTCTCAGTCATTGACACAGAAAAAAAAGTATGCTAGTATTGCGGTAGTTTTTAGAGAGAGGTGAAAAGATGAGGAGATAATGTACTTTTGATTACATGAAGTTTTTGCGGTATGAATGATTCGCTCACATTGTAGGAATGATTCATACTATTATCATGTTGCCAAAAGTGGATTATGTTCTCATAACCTCTCTTTTTTGTGCATAATTTTTGCGTGCATGGTTTCAGCACACAAAATAATACTATCTATATACGGGGTTATAGTACATATCGGAACTGTTTGGCAACAAACGGTTCCTTTTTTTGGGACTTACTGAAGAAATGAGAGGTATATATGGCACAGATAAATGTAAATAATCTTACGTTCTATTATGACGGAAGCTTTGATAATATTTTTGAAAATGTCTCTTTTTCTGTTGATACTAACTGGAGGCTCGGTTTTATCGGCAGAAACGGAAAGGGCAAAACAACCTTTTTAAATCTGCTTTTGGGCAGGTTCGCTTACATCGGCTCCATTGATACAACCACCGCCTTTGACTATTTTCCGTACACGGTTAATGACCTTCAGATGCAGCTGCCGGCATCAGAATTTATTGAGGACTTAAAAAGCGGCTGTGAGGAGTGGCGTGTAATCTGCGAACTCGGCAGGCTTGGAGAGGATGCTGAAATTCTCTACAGACCTTACCGTACTCTCAGTCACGGAGAGCGTACGAAGGTCCTGCTGGCAGTCCTCTTCTCAGGCGATAATGAATTCCTTTTAATCGATGAGCCAACCAACCATCTTGACAAAGAGGCAAGAGAAACGGTCAAGACATATCTTGCATCAAAGAAAGGCTTTATTCTGGTATCTCATGACAGGGACCTTTTGGATGCATGTACGGACCATTGCCTTGTGCTAAACAGAAACAGCATTGAGGTACAGAGCGGCAGCTTTTCCGTGTGGTGGGAAAACAAGCAGCGTAAGGATAAATTCGCTGTTGCAGAGAACGAAAAGCATCTTAAGGAAATTCATAAGCTGAAGCAGGCTGCGGCACGTACCGCAGAATGGGCAGACAAAAACGAGCGAAGAAAAATCGGCTTCGACCCTATAAAGGAGCATGACAGATTTTTAAACACGCGGGCATATATCGGTGCAAAAACCAAGAAACTGCAAAGCCGTGTCACTCAGATGGAAAAGAGGATAAACCGTGAAATCGATGAAAAGGAAGGGCTTCTTCAGGATATAGAGGAACCCGTTGATTTAAAGCTGGTACAACTGTCTCATCACAAGAGCACGCTTGTTCATCTGAAGGACTACGGCCTAAAATATGAGGATGCCGCAGGTCCCGTATTTGAAAATCTTTCATTTGAAATCGGTCAGGGGGAGCGTATTGCTCTATCCGGAAAAAACGGTTCAGGCAAATCCACCCTGATTAAAATGATTTTGCAAAAATGTGCTGCGACGGACAAAAGCAATATAATATCAGAGACGGGCGAATGCAGTACCGCCTCCGGCCTTATAATTTCCTATGTCAGTCAGGACACCTCCGGTCTTAGCGGTGACATCTCTGCTTATTGTATTAAGAACAATCTGGACAAGAGCTTATTCCTTGCCATCCTCCGTCAGCTTGATTTTGAACGGGTACAGTTTGTTAAGAATATTGAGGACTATTCCGAGGGTCAGAAGAAAAAAATACTGCTGGCCACAAGTCTGCTCACACCGGCTCATCTCTACATCTGGGATGAACCACTGAACTACATCGACATTTTCTCAAGGATGCAGATAGAGAAGCTTTTACAGACCTATCAGCCGACAATGCTTTTTGTCGAGCACGATGTAAGATTTTGCGAGAAGATTGCAACAAAGACGATAGAACTAAAATAATACAAGAATGGAGTAAAACCAATATGAAAAATATATTTGTTGAAGGTATTCAGGGAACCGGAAAGTCCACTATGGTAAATCACCTTTCAAGGCTATTTCCGGAAGCCCGTGTATGCAGGGAAGGTGATTTTTCACCGGTGGATCTGGCATGGTGTGCGCGCATGACAGCCGATGAGTATAATGCTGCCCTGAGGCGCTATGAGCCCGTCCGCGATGAAATAATAAAAAACACCGTCAGGGAAAAAAATCATTTCATTATTACTTATACCAGGATTATTACTGACATTCCTAATTTTCACAAGGAGCTCGAGGAATACGAGGTATACAACGGGAGAAAAAGCCTGCCTGCCCTGAAGGAGCTGATTTTATCACGCTTTGCCGACTTTAAGGAATCCGGCTATATATTTGAATGCTCCTTTTTCCAGAACATTATCGAGGATCTGATATTGTTCCACTTACTGTCTGATGACGAAATCACAGAATTTTACCGCGAGCTGTACCGCAATATCGATAAAAAACAATTTCTCCTGCTTTATCTTTACTGCGATGACCTTGAAGCAAGTATAGAGACAATAAAAAAAGAACGCTGTGATAATCAGGGCAACGAGCTCTGGTACCGGATGATGCTTCAGTATCTGGCTGCTTCTCCGTACGGGCAAAGGCACGGATGCGATTCCTTCGAAGCAATGGCAGCTCATTTTAAGCACAGGCAGGAGCTTGAATTACGTATTATCAAAGAGGTTATCGGCGATAATGCTGCCATTCTTCCGTCAAAAAGTTGGAAGCCTGAAGAGGTCTTGGCGCTGATTTAGTCTGTGCCTTCGCATCAGGCTCCGTATTTCAACGTACACCCTTAAATTAGCCTTTCGAGCTTCCGTTTCAGGCGCACCGGAAGCTCCTTTTTGTCCTGACCCGTCCACACACATTTCCCGCCGAATTTCATTCCGGATGTCTTGAAGAATTCCTTCATGGCTTTAAGCGTTCCGGAGCTCTGCCCGAAAATATGTGAAAAGGGAGCCGGCGTATTGCACGCAGTCAGCAGTACATATCTCTGCTCATTTGATAACCTCGGCTTAGGAAACGTCTTTGTTTCCTCCATTGCCACGCCGAGAAGACGGTCAAACATATTTTTAACGGCTGCCGGCACATTTGCCCAATATGTGGGTGCTGCCAGAACCACTGTGTCGCACTCCTTAAGCAATGCTGTAATTTCCTGTATATCATCGCTTTGAACGCACCGTTCGGTTTTCATACAGGCACGGCAGCCCGTACAATATGCAATGTTTTTCTCATACAAATTAACATAATCCACACAGTATCCCTGCTTTTTTGCAAGCTGCATGACATAATTAAGCATACCGGCAGTTGCTCCGTTTTTGCGGGGACTGCCGAGTATTGCAAGCATTCTCTTTTGCATTTTATTCTCCTTTCCGAAGCGTAGCGAAGGAATATATCGCATAAGGGCTTATTTGTGACGCTTCGGCACAAGATAGCCAAACTAACCAAGGTTAGTTGTGAAAAATCAGCATATCAATGTGATTTTTCACACTA
>JAZNKQ010000067.1:0-92960 GCA_045578645.1 Lachnospiraceae bacterium | reverse complement strand
TTGCAACTTTTGAAAAGTTCTGATTTGCTTCTGTAATTGAAACCATTGTGTTTGTATCTACTGTCATATGAACACCTCCATTATTTTATATAGATAGTATATCACTTTATCTAGGATAAATTCAACCTATTTAATCAGGTTATTTCAACGCCACTTTCAGTTAATCTGCCGATTTTTTACCATACAATTGAACTTCGTTCAATTGTCATCCCTCGCTCTAAAGAGCTCGGTCAATTCAAGTTTTTTCTAACTGTTCTACCCATTGGAATTTGACGCTTTGATTGTCGAAGACAATCTGTAACGAAGTTGCAAGTTTTCGTCAGAAAACAAAGCGTCAACGAGGAAAACACTAAGTGTTTTTCGAGTCTGTTTAGCGCTTCACAACGCCAGTTACGAAGCTTTCGAAAAATATTCTTCGAACTTGTGTTCTAATATGTATTGTGATATAATAATATTAGTAGCATTTGCTACTGGCAATCGTGATATAGGGTGGTTGACCTCTATTCTACATAGAATGGAGGTGATGTTTATGACGAAAAATTTCGATTTTAAAGACTTGATGTCTTTCGGAATGTTCCTCTTAGCACTACTGACGTTCATTTATTTGATTTGTCATTGATACAACAAAAACCTCCCCTGTACATTGGCCTGTTCCGGGAAGGTTTTTGATTTCTAAACACGGTCAACCACTCTGTGGCGATTGCCTCTTTCTAATCGTATTATAACTAATGAATGTAAATATTGCAATCTCTATTTCTTCAAGTATAAATTATTTTCATACGCATCGCCTTGATATTCTTCCTGTTTTCTTATTCAAGTTTATCTAACTGTCAATTTCTATGCTTCCATCGTTTATAACAGAAAGATATTGTTCCTCACTGCATTGCATTTGTACTTCTTGTGCAAACAGGATATCCCTGTTCATCCAATTAGAAAACGCCTTTTCCTTATCACTACAGCCTTCCGCCGACTTCACTCATTTACCGCTAAATCAAACATTGCGACTACCTGATTTTACGCATTATAGTACATATCATATACAATATATCTCTGTATTCCTTCTAATGAACCTTCGAATGTTTCCTGACACATCATACATCTCGGCTCATTCATCGGATGTCCGCTTGTCGGATATATATTGTACTCTGATGATGTTTTAAATCCTACGCGATTATAGAAATGATAATCGCCTTCTACGGTAATTCCCTTAAAACCATATTCTTTTACTTTCTGAATTCCCAATGTCAGCATTGTAACACCAACATGCTTATGAAAATAATCTGCATGTACAGAAACGGGTGCCAGCATGACAACATCGTTACTGTCTGTATATCCCCCTTTTGGTGTTTTGGACAGCGGAAAACGGGAAAACAGAAAATGTCCTACTATCTTTCCGTCCAGCTCTGCCACAAATGATAATTCCGGAATATAATACTCAGAAACTCTGATCTCCTCAATCAATGCTATAATATCAGTTCCGTCAGAATAATTAGTACCCTCCCTGAAAGAGCGCAAAACCAAAGAAACAATGTCCTTATAATCCTTTGGTGTTTCCGGTCTGATTATAATATCAGTTCTCATATACTTATTTCCTCCCTTTTCTTAAGCAAATGCCCTATTTGCAAAACACGCCACAGATAGTATTTGCCGAACCGGTATATTCTTTTCCCTGAACATCGTCAAAAAAACATACATTCTTCTTCCGTAATAATCAGATACTGCTCTAAAGTATTTCCGCTCTCCTCATAATACTTATTTCTCTGTATCACGGCATAGGGTACCGGAGACCAAAAACCGCCTGAAGGCTGTAATTTTAACATTTTTTGACTGTTCTTACAAGCTGATATTGATATGTTTTAAAATATTTATTCCAGAATCCCCGTGCATTCGGGTTAGCCGTTCCGTGTCCGACCCACAAGTATCCGGCGCCCTTATGCCTTTCATATTCCATAGCAAAATAAAGCAGGTCTTTAGAGAGAGTGCTTCCTCTGTATTCCGGAAGCACATATATCTCCCCGACATTCATCGATTTAGTACTTTGAAAAGCAAACACATCTGAGTCTTCGTTGCTTTCTATCATTCCTATTATTTCATCATCCTTTGAAAGAGCAATATGAAGATTCGTCTTTGAATCCATAAAAAACTCTTTGTATACCTGCTCCGTAAATTCATAGCCCGGATAAAAAACCGGCGCCTGTCTAAGATGCGCTATTATTGCATCCGTCAGCGCCCATATCGCATCCCAGCGTTTCTCAATTTCATCCTTCGCAAATGTCCTGATTGTATAAGCATTGTTAATTTGGTAAGGACATTCCGTAATTTCAAGTCTGCCCTGTTCATAAATATATCCAAACTGAAGCATCGAGAATAATTCCAGGGCTTCATAATCATGGGCATACAGATTCACCTGAAATTGTGTTTCGCCATTATTTAATACTTCGTCCGACAGCTTGCAGAATAGTTTTGACAGTATCTTTTTTGACGAAGCATAATAACCATACACGGGCACATTACAAGTTTGAATCCCTTCTTTGCTCCATAAAGAATAATATAAAACACCTTCCCCACCGGCTCCGTCATTAATGAAAACTCTGCTCAGATTGGATAATTTGCCGCTTATCTTTTCTTTGAAAGCTTCAAGTGCAACATCTTCCAATACCGGATTTTCGGAGCGCTCCTTCATATATTTTTCATACAATTTCTCAACCACTTCACTAACCTCCCTTTCAGCTTTTACGGAAGAAAAATGCTGCAGGCCTCGTACAAAGCCTGCAGCATTTCTTTATTCATCCGTCAATATGCCGATATATTTTTGATTGCCCCTTCTAAAACTCAGGTTCAATTAATCCGTAGGTATTACCCTTTCTCTTGTAAACTACGTTAACCTCATCTGTCTCCGAGCTGCGGAATACATAAAAGTTATGTCCGAGAAGCTCCATCTGAACACATGCCTCTTCAGGATCCATCGGCTTCATCGCAAACTTCTTTACACGGGTAATATTAATCTCGTCTTCTTCCTCAAAAACATCTTCAACAAAATTCTGATTAAAGCTTCCGCCCGACTGCTTTGAATCTATCAGCTTATTCTTATACTTTTTAATCTGGCGCTCAATTACCTCTTCCACAAGGTCTATAGATACATACATATCTGTACTTACCTGCTCTGCGCGAATAATTGTGCCCTTAACCGGTATTGTAACCTCAATCTTCTGTCTGTCCTTCTCAACACCGAGTGTAACATGAACCTCTGTCTCCGGTGTAAAATAGCGCTCCAGCTTGCCTATTTTGTCATAAATGGCACTCTTCAAACCCTCTGTCACATCGATATTCTTGCCGGTTATAATATAACGCATTCAAATCAACTCCTTCTGAATAGGATTGCATAAGAATTCTCTTATGTGCTAACAATTATACCACAGGAATATAAATACAGCAAGGACAAACGTAGTTATGCGATTATTCGACACGAAACGACAATATTCTGACTATTTCGCCCTGTTTTAGCATTATTCCACACTTTTTTCGACATAATTCTGTCAAGCCTCGAATTGAGTTTTTTGTCGATTTATCACAACTGACAAAACGAACTTTCGAACTTGACAGCTATTTTCCATTACTACAAATGTGGTTTTTCGTTGTGGATAAAGTGGATAAGTTCGTGTATAACTTTGATTTGCCCGAAAATCGGCATTTTATTCGTGGATAACTATTAGCTACATTCAAATCAGGACTTAAGAACACGTTTTCGCTTTATAAAATAATTGTGCAACTTGCACAAAGCACAATTTGTCAATAGATTTTCTCCGATTTTAAATTTTCTGATATTTTTCAAATAATGTGACTGCAATTTTACTTTTGATATTTTAGTGCCCATTCCGAGAGCTTATTTCTATCTGTACACAATTTACGCGTTATGCTATAATTTACCCAAATTAAACGGAAGCATCGGGAATAAAATACGTTCGCCTGCTTCAGATTGGAGGAACATGAATCCGTATTACGATTTGATTATCATCGGTGCCGGACCCGCCGGTCTTTCTGCAGCAATCTATGCAGCACGCGCCGAGCTTAACTTTATTATTATTGAGCGCTCCGCTGTTTGCGGCGGTCAGATACAGGATACCTACGAAGTTGATAACTATCCCGGAATCCCCATGGTAAGCGGTTCTGAGCTTGCAGGTAAAATGAGGGAGCACTGTGACCGTCTAAAGGTCCCCTTTGTCACGGGCGATGTAGATTCTGTCGAGCGTAATGACGACGGCTCTTACAATATAAATATGGAGAACGGTACTGTTTACGAAACCAAAACCATTATTGCCGCCACCGGCGCTTCTCACAAAAAGCTCGGCGTCCCCGGAGAGGAAGAGCTTACCGGAATGGGCGTTTCGTATTGTGCCACCTGCGACGGAGCTTTTTTCAGAGGCCGTAAAACAGCTGTTGTCGGCGGAGGCGATGTAGCCGTGGAGGACGCAATTTTCCTCTCACGTATCTGCAAACAGGTTTATCTTATCCACCGCAGAGACGAATTCCGTGCAGCAAAAACGCTTATTTCACATATGAATACTATTGAGAATATCGAGGTTATTACAGATACTGTTATTAACACCATCAGCGGAGAGGATATGGTCGAAAAGCTCATTATCGAAAATATCCGCACTCAGACTGTCAGCGAGCTCGAGGTTGACGGCGTTTTCATCGCAGTAGGCACAGCGCCCGCGAGCAAGCTGTTCAGGAATCTTTGTGATTGTGACGAAAACGGAAGTATTAAAGCCGATGAAACCGGTATTACCTCCGCTCCCGGAATTTTCGCTGCGGGCGACGTCCGCACCAAAGCGCTTCGCCAGGTTATTACGGCCGCAGCAGACGGTGCCAACTGTGTTTCATCTGTTGAACGATATCTTTCGGAGCTGTAGTCATGGCAAAGGAAAAAAATATAAAAACAAATGCAATGCGTATTCTGGATTCACTGAATATTGCCTATGAAATGCAGTCCTATGAATGTGATGAGTTTGTAGACGGTGTGACTACCGCAGATAAGCTCGGACTACCGCACGAGCTGGTGTACAAAACACTGGTGACAATCGCAAAGAGCCGGTCGTATTATGTTTTTGTCATTCCGATTGAAGCAGAGCTTGATTTAAAGGCCGCAGCAAAGGCAGTAAAGGAAAAAGCGCTGGAGCTGTTGCCGCTAAAGGATTTAACTCCCGTTACCGGCTATATTCGCGGCGGCTGTACCGCTATCGGTATGAAAAAGGCATTTCCTACCGTAGTTGATGCATCTGTGGAAAAGTTATCTCATCTTCATGTCAGCGGAGGAAAACCGGGACTGCAGCTAAAGCTTTCTGTTGAGGACTACTTAAAGGCAAGCAAGGCAGTAACGGCAGACGTTATTGCAGGATAAGTAAATCGAGTTATACAAAACAGTGGGATGCCTTATAAACGGGCATCCCACTATAATTTATATATTTACTTTACGGAACTACAGGTAATCATCTGTTATTTTCTATCCTTCAACCTTGCAAGAAGTGACAGTATTTTCATATAGAGCCAGATAATTGTATATACCAGACCATATGCCGCATACCACTCATATTTCTTGGGAAGACGTCCCTCAACAGTACTGCGTACGGTTTCAAAGTCAGAGATTAAGAACAGCGCTGCAATAATAATGCCGACAATCGCAGATACCACATAAACAACCATATTGTTAAGAAGCGCTGCTACGATTATACGAAGTCCCGGCACGAACCAGCAGATAAATATAAGGAGGCTTCCGAAAAGGCTCGACAAAACCAAAGTCATCAGAACCGTGCGGAATTTTCGGGTCGCCCTTATTACACCGTTTTTATACAGAATTGCCATGGCAAAAACAATGGCTACCGTAAACACAAGTGCAAGCAGAACAATACTTCCGTACTCTTCGCCGCCAAGCAGACACATCAGCATCAAAACATAGCCGATACTCATGCAGCTCAAGGAACCCGCTATCGGTAAAATAGGGCGGATAAGAAAAGCAAGCAAGGGAGTAATAAGCATAAGTCCAAGGGCAATCAGCGCAGCAATAGCAGCCGGTGCAGAAAGACTAAAGGTATATCCGTTATCAGCCACATACGTAACCGGTGACATCCCGTTAAGAACAACAGCAAGAATAATACCCGCTGCTACCATTACCATAAAGAACACACATTTACGGAATATACCCCCGTAGGTAGCGTAATCCTCAGAGGTCTCATTAATTTTCGCAAGCTTCTTAAGCATTGGATTTACAGACAATCCCGTTGTTCTCTCATTTGAAGCCGTGCCGTCATACATCGCCATATTCTTCTCCATTCCTTTCCGGTATTATTCTGAAGCGTTAAAGCTCTCATATTACGCTTCACAACAACACTCTACATTGTAATCATTGTTCCCGTTTTTCCGGCAATACCTTCTTTCGCCTTTTCAAGTAATGTAATGAGTGCTTTTCTTCCGGGCTTTGATGAAGCAAAATCAACCGCTGCCTGTACCTTCGGAAGCATCGAGCCGGGAGCGAAATGTCCCTCCTCCATATATCGTCTGGCTTCATCAACCGTAATACTGTCAAGCGCCCTCTCATCGGGCTTTCTGAAATTAATCATTACCTTCTCAACCGCTGTCAGTATAATAAGATAATCCGCATCCAGATCCCTTGCCATTACAGCACTGGCAAAATCCTTATCAATAACGGCAGAAACGCCCTTAAGATGGTTTCCCTGCATTATTACAGGAATTCCGCCACCACCGCAGGCTATAATAATCTCTCCGTTATCAACAAGCTTTCGAATTGCACTGATTTCAACTATTTCCTGAGGCTTCGGCGAAGCTACGACGCGTCTGTAGCCTCGTCCCGCATCCTCTTTCATTATATACCCGTTCTGCTTTGCAAACAAGTCCGCAGCCTCTTTATCCATGAAGCGTCCTATAGGCTTAGAAGGATTCGAGAATGCAGGGTCATTCGGATCGACCCTTACCTGTGTTACCATAGAAACAACAGGCTTTTCGAAGCCTCTGTTAAGCATCTCTTCCCTGATTGCGTTCTGAAGATCATAGCCTATATATGCCTGACTCATCGCCACACACACCGAAAGCGGAGTAACCGGCTGATTCTCATCAATCCTGCTGAACTCAAGCATAGCCTGATTAATCATTCCGACCTGCGGTCCGTTTCCGTGCGAAATTACAACCTGATGCCCTTCCTGAATCAGATCAACAATTGCTTTCGAAGTGGTCTTCACCGCCAGCATCTGTTCAGGAAGTGTATTACCAAGAGCATTTCCCCCCAATGCAATAACTATACGTTTTCCCATCTAAATAACCATGCCCTTTCCATGACCTGCGAACTTTGGGTCGCAGGCACAAATTCGCGTGCGAAAAATCATATAGATGATTTTTCACAGTATTCTCCTTTTTCCGGCGACTTGTCGCTCGGAATATCCCTATTAATCAGCCCGTTGAATCAATGTGCGCCAAACCAATATCAAATGATTTGACGCACAACAATTCAGTATTACATAATTCTTCTCTCTATTCCGCGCTTTTCAAGCTCCTCAAGTACCTTTGCAGGATCCTTAATCTTTGCAAGGAAAATCATCGCAGCAATGATATAAGGCTTATAGCTCGCCTGCTTGTATAACGGCACACGGTAACGGTCAAATACGCTTGCATCAACCTCACCCTCCTTGCAGCTGACATCAGTAATATCAGCGGGAAGACAGTGCAGATATAATGCCTTGCCGTCCTTTGTAAGCTTCATCATCTCCTCGGAACAGGTCCAGTCCTTATGCTCCGCATTCTGTGCAAGCAGCTCCTTCTCGAGCTCCTTAATGCCTGCATCATCACCTTCAGCATAAAGATTTGTTCTCTTTTCCATAGCCGCAAACGGAGCCCAGCTCTTGGGATATACGATATCCGCATCCTTGAAGGCTTCCTCCATGCTGTTTGTCTTCTTGAAGGAGCCACCGGAAGCAGCCGCATTCTTCTTAGCAACCTCCTCAACCTCAGGCATAACCTCATAGCCCTCGGGATGAGCAAGAACAACATCCATGCCCATACGTGTAAATAATCCTATAACACCCTGAGGAACAGAAAGAGGCTTTCCGTATGAAGGTGAATATGCCCAGGTCATTGCAACCTTCTTGCCCTTAAGATTCTCAACGCCGCCGAACTCATGTATTATGTGAAGCATATCCGCACAGCACTGTGTGGGATGGTCAATGTCGCACTGAAGATTAACCAGTGTAGGTCTCTGCTCAAGAACGCCGTCCTTATGTCCCTCCTGAACCGCATCGGAAACGTCATGCATATATTTGTTTCCCTTACCGATATACATGTCGTCGCGGATACCGATTACATCTGCCATAAAGGATACCATGTTTGCAGTCTCACGTACCGTCTCACCATGAGCGATCTGAGACTTGCCCTCATCAAGGTCCTGAACCTCAAGGCCGAGCAGATTACATGCAGATGCAAAAGAAAAACGGGTACGGGTTGAATTGTCACGGAAAAGAGATATTCCGAGACCGGACTCAAAAATCTTAGTGGAAATATTATTCTCTCTCATATATCTGAGCGCATCGGCAACGGTAAAAAGTGCCTCTATCTCATCATCCGTCTTTTCCCAGGTGAGAAAGAAATCATTATTGTACATTTCCTTGAAATTAAGCTTATTAAGCTTTTCAATATATGCCTTAATTGTCTTATCCATAATTATCCCATACCTCCGTTATTTATTCTTCTGCGCCCAAAGCATAGGCATTCCGGCATAAACTGCCGCACACTTAACAAGATCTGCCTTCCAGGTTCTTTCATTGGGAGCATGTGCCTGTGCTTCCTTACCGGGTCCCAAACCGATACAGGGAATTCCGAAACGGCCCATAATGGAAACACCGTTTGTTGAGAAGGTCCACTTATCAATAACGGGCTCCTCATACATTGAACGGAAGGACTCAGCAAGTGCAACAGTTGCAGGATGATCCTCCGGTATTACCCATGTCGGGAAATAGCAGTCTGTTTCATATACAAGACCGGTATAGCTGGGTCTGTCATATTTATACATTGTAACCTCTGCCCCGTATTTCTGAACTGCGGGAAGCGCTCTGATTTCTTCAAGTGCAGAGATATAGGTCTCTCCGTCGGTAAGTCTTCTGTCAATTGAAATAGCTGCCATATCAGCTACCGCGCAACGTGAAGGTGAATTATAGAAGGACTGTGTAACCGTAAGAGTTCCCTTACCAAGGAAGGGATCGAAGTGAAGTCTGTCATTAAGCTCCTTAACCTCACTTACAATTTCAGCCATCTTATATATTGCATTGTCACCGCGCTCAGGTGCCGAACCGTGACAGGAAACACCCTTAACCTCAACACGGATTTCCATACGACCGCGATGTCCGCGATAAATACGTCCGTCAGTAGGCTCGGTAATAACTACAAATTCAGGCTTAATCTTATCTTCATTTATTATGTACTGCCAGCAGAGACCGTCACAATCCTCCTCCTGAACCGTACCTGTAACAAGAATTGTTACATCCTCAGGAATAAGGTTCTGTTCCTTCATAATCTTCGCGCCGTATACAGCAGATACAATACCGCCAAGCTGGTCGGAGGTTCCGCGTCCGCCAATCTCTGTATCTGTTTCGTAGCCCTCATAGGGATCAAAGGTCCAGTTGCAAAGCTCGCCGAGTCCGACTGTATCAATATGAGCATCATATGCTATAATACTGCTTCCGGTACCCATATAGCCAAGAACATTACCCTGAGGATCAATCTCGACCTTATCAAAGCCGACTGCTCTCATTTCCTCTGCAATTCTGTCAATGTGTCCCTTCTCTGTACAGCTTTCTCCGGGAATCTTTACAAGCTCACGTAAAAACTTTGTCATCGCTGCCTCGTAACCCTCTGCTGCTGCCCTGATTTTCTGAAAATCCATAGTAACCTGCCTCCTTTTATTTGTAATTATTTTGCCGCTTAAAACAAAAACGGGCCGATAACCGTGATAAACGGTTACCGACCCGAATATTAACTTCTTCGGCAAATCCCGCCGGACATTCTCCCGCGGTATTATGCTATTACACGAACGTCACGTACACCCTCGGCTGCCTTTATTTTATCAACAGCCTCAGTCGCAGCACTCTTGCACTCAACAAGACAGTAGCCTACCTTGCCGCGCTTTCCGTCCTCAACCTTAAGAAGCTGAAGACCTGCCGCATTAACAACAGCTATCATATCAACTGCCGCGTCGTAACGAATCGCAATACGGGTCTCCTTTTTCGGACCCAAATCTACTCTCGGATAATTTACGGAATTGATGATATTACCGTTCTCCATATAATCCATAATCTGCTTAACAGCCATCTGTGCACAATTATCCTCTGCATCAGCGGTAGATGCACCAAGATGAGGAATAGCAATAACGCCATCCATATTTGCAGTTCTGGGATTCGGGAAATCAGTAACATACTTCTTTATCTTACCCGATTTCAAAGCCGCTTCCATGTCATCATCATTTACCAGTAAATCTCTGGCAAGATTCAAAATGACAACTCCGTCCTTCATCTTGCTGATAGTCTCTTCGTTAATCATACCCTTTGTATTCTTAACAGGGTCAGGATCATCGATAAGAGGAGTATGAACAGAGAGGAAGTCACAATTAGCAAACACTTCGCTTCTCGTATCATAAATAACTACCTTCGGGTCAAGAGCAGCCTTTGCAGCCTCAGTAAGGAACGGATCGCAGCCGCATACTCCCATACCAAGCGCAACCGCTGCGTTAGCCAAAGGACCGCCGATAGCGCCAAAGCCGATAATTCCGAGTGTTTTTCCCTTTAACTCGAAACCTGCGAACTTTGATTTACCCTTCTCAACAAGCTTCGCAACATTCTCATCATCCTTAACGGTCTGAACCCATTCAACACCGCCGATAATATCACGTGAAGCGAGAAGCATTGCAGCTATTGCCAGCTCCTTAACAGCATTTGCATTTGCACCGGGAGTATTAAATACAACAATATTATCCTCTGCACAGCGGTCAAGCGGTATATTATTAACACCTGCTCCCGCTCTTGCAATTGCTTTCAATGATGCAGGAAATTCCATATCATGCATAGCCGCACTTCTTACCAATGCAACCTCTGCCTCATTGAAGTCTTCTGTTACCTCGTACTTGTCGGTAAACTCAGTCATACCGACCTTCGAAATATTATTTAAGCAGTTAACCTTTATCATACGTGCTCCTCCTCAAACTTCTTCAGAAAATCTACTAACGCCTGAACACCCTCAATAGGCATTGCGTTGTAGATAGATGCACGAAGACCGCCCACACTTCTGTGTCCCTTAAGATTGTCGAAACCAGCTGCCTTTGTAGCCGCAACTACTTCAGCATCAAGCTCCTTACTCTCCGTAACAAAGGGAACGTTCATGAGCGAACGGAATTCCTTCTCAACAGCACCCTTAAACATTTTGCTGCTGTCAAGGAAATCGTAAAGCACTGCTGCCTTCTTTTTATTAAGTTCATGCATAGCCTCAAGTCCACCAAGTGACTTAAGGTACTTAAATACCTTACCGCAGACATAAATTGCCCAGCAGTTAGGAGTATTGTACATTGAACCATTCTCCGCATGTGAATCATATCTCATATAAACCGGAGTCTTAGGGTCAATATCCTCACGAATAAGATCCTCGCGGATAATAACTATAGCCATACCCGCAGGTCCGACGTTCTTCTGAACACCCGCAATAATCATGCCATAGTCAGACACGTTACAGGGCTGGCTTAAGAACATCGAAGACTGATCCGATACAAGAATCTTTCCCTTTGTGTTGGGAAGCTTCTGATATGTAGTTCCGTGAATGGTTTCATTCTCACAGATATATACATAATCCGCGTCCTCACTGATAGGAAGGTCAGAGCAGTCAGGTATATAGCTGTACTTTTTATCCTCGCTTGTAGCAATCAAATTAACCTTACCGTACTTCTTTGCTTCAGCATATGCTTTCTTTGACCATGCACCGGTCACAATATAGTCTGCAACACCGTTCTTCATCAGGTTCATCGGAATCATGGCAAACTGTAAGGTAGCTCCGCCCTGAACAAAAAGTACTTTGTAGTTGTCGGGAATATTCATTAAATCACGAAGGTCTGCCTCCGCCTCATCAGCAATAGTCTGAAATACCTTAGATCGATGGGACATCTCCATTACAGACATACCTGAGCCCCGATAATCAACAAGCTCACTTGCAATTTCTTCAAGCACCGGTAACGGCATCATAGCCGGACCTGCTGAAAAGTTAAAAATTCTTCCCATTACTGCGTCCTCCTGAATATAGATTTTCGCGCCAATCTGTTTTCATCATCTTTACTTTCCTACGATAAATATGAAATATACGTCGCTTTAGCAGTGCAACGTACTAAACCATGCACGATTAACCTACATTGTATACGATTACTCGCAACTATTCAAGAGGTTTTCCAAGCTTTTTAAACTCTTCCAGTAAAATTGACATATCCGGAGGTATAAGAAGCGGCTCACCGGCAGCCTTAATTGCATTTGCCGTATCCTTAAGACCGTTACCGGTTACAACACTTACAACCGTTGCATCCTTTGGAATAAGCCCTGTCTCAACCGCCTTTTTAAGTCCCGCGGTGCCTGCAACTCCCGCAGGCTCTCCGAATATACCATAGCCGCCAAGCAGCTTCATTGCTTCAAGTATTTCCTCATCCGTAACGTTTACGCAGATACCGTTTGACTCCCGTATTGCATTCATCGCCTTATCAGGATTTCTCGGAACGCCTACCGCAATACTGTCGGCAATGGTGTTTTCCTCCATCGGCTCAAGCGCTTTGTTCTCCGTTACGGCTCTGTTAATAGGGTAACAGCCCGTAGCCTGTGTACTTATTATACGGGGCAGCCTGTCAATAAAGCCGGTCTCATACAAATCCTTAAGACCCTTCCAGAGTCCTCCGATTGTACAGCCGTCTCCGACGGATATCGCTATGTAATCCGGCATCTTAAAATCCAGCTGCTCCGCTATCTCAAGCGCAACCGTCTTCTTTCCTTCCATAAGGAAGGGATTGATTGCCGCATTACGGTTGTACCAGCCGAAGCGCTCAATTGCTTCGGCAGAAAGTCTGAAGGTATCCTCGTAGTTACCCTTAACACTTACGACATTCGCTCCGAAAATCATAAGCTGGGAAACCTTTCCCTTAGGTGCTCTCTCCGGCACAAAAATATATGTCCTGTATCCGGCTGCCGCTGCATTTCCCGCGAGAGAGGATGCTGCATTTCCCGTTGATGAACAGGCAATTGTTGTCATCCCTGCTTCCTCAGCCTTTACAATCGCCATTGCCGAGGCTCTGTCCTTAAGGCTTGCCGTAGGATTAATTCCGTCATCCTTAACATACAGCTCCTTAATCCCGAGTCTTTCTGCCAGTCTCTGAACCTTATATAAAGGAGAGCAGCCGACCTTAAGCTTATTAACCCGGCTTTCGCCGTTCACGGGAAGGAACTCCATGTATCTCCACATTGTCTGCTCGCGGCGTTCCTTAAGCTTCTCTCTTGTAAGATTTTTCTTTATCGCGGCATAATCATATTTGATATCAAGTATACCGCCGCATTTTTTACAGGTAGTGACGGTCGGTACCGCTTCATGCTCGGCACCGCACTTCACACATACCGCTGATATAACAAAACTCATAGAAACCTCTTTTCCTATTTAAGCAATCCGGTTCTCTCATTGAATTCATTAATAAGTCCGTCAATCTCCGACGCCTGCTTCTCAACAGCTCTCCAGGTGTTCTCCGTATCGTACCAGAGTGCATTGAGCTCCTCAGAGGTTCTGCCCTGCTGTTCAACCCAGGTATAATACTTAAGATTATGTATTGCCTTACGGTCGTAGTAGCCGAGCTCCTTCATGTTGTCGGTCTTCTGACCGAGAATGTGCTTATTGAAGCGGATTGCAGCAATCTTGTTACTGTATTCGCCGTCAGCCTCTTCAAGCTCCTGAATACGTGAGCCGTACATACCTGCCGAGTCGGTAAGAACCGTTGCAAGAACATCGTTCTCCGTAAGCTCATAGTACTTCGCCATCTTAATACAGCAGAGTACATTAGCAATACCTGATATTCCGAGGTAAGCAAGCTGCTCAACAAGCTCGGGTGAAACTCCTGCTTCCTTGGCAAGGAATTCTCTTCCGTATTTATCATTAAACAGACGAATTGTCTGCTGGCTGTCCTCATCATCAATGGCAATGACCATATCCGTGTTCTTAACGTTGTGAATCCACGGTACATGCTTGTCACCGATACCCTCGATTCTGTGTCCGCCGAAGCCGTTATTAAGAAGTGTAGGACACTGTAAAGCTTCACCGACACCGATTTTACACTGAGGGAAGGCATCCTTAAGATAATCACCTGCTGCCGTGGTTCCTGCCGAGCCTGAAGTAAAGCATGCACCGGCAAAGCGTGTTTTATCAGTCTTTATGCAGTTGTAAGCTTCTTCAATGGCAGGTCCCGTAACGTTATAGTGCCAGAGATGATTACCCATTTCCTCAAACTGGTTGAAAATCATGCAGTCATCTCTCGTTGTACGAAGCTCCCAGGTCTTATCAAAAATCTCCTTAACATTACTCTCACAGCCGGGAGTTGCAATAGTCTCGCTCGCAACCGTAGAAAGCCATTCAAAACGCTCCCTGCTCATCTCTGCCGGAAGAATTGCTATTGAATAGCAGGAAAGCAGCTTGGAGTTAAAAGCGCCTCCGCGGCAGTAGTTACCGGTTGAGGGCCATACAGCCTTGTGATATGCAACATCAAACTGTCCCGTAACAAGGCGGGGTACAAGACATCCGAAGGATGCTCCGACCTTATGGCAGCCTGTGGGGAACCATTTTCCGATCATGCAGATAATCTTGGCATCTACACCCGTAAGCTCCTTAGGTAAAACGAGGAAATTCGGCTTTCCGAATAAGCCGCCCTTCTCCTTGGGTTCATTCTTCCATGTGATTCTGAAAAGGTTAAGAGGATTAATATCCCAGAGACCCACGTTCTTTAAGCCCTCGCGTATTCTCTCGGGAATTCTCTCGGGATGCCTCATCTGCTCTAAAGTGGGAATAATAATATTGCGCTCCTTTGCACGCTGAATATTCTTCTCAAGAGCCTGTTCGTTTTTTACTAAATCAATCATGCTTTACTACCTCCCAATTTATAGTTTTGCCAGCCTTTTTACTACTTTTATAATAGCATATGTATGTGAAATTACAAGCATTATTTAAAATTTCTTTTTGGTTGCCTAAAAATTATTTTTACGTTTTTTGTCCGACTTTCGAAAATTTACGAAAAAAATTTACTTCAACCTCTTGAATTCTATTTTTGCGCATGGTAAGATTGATTCAAAATAATCAGACTATGCGAAAATACGCATAAATGGCACGTTTTCCTGCAAGAATATTTAGGAATGGCGCTGTGCTTTGGAATGGAGGATTATATGAGAGAAAGCGGAATTCTGCTTCCTGTTTCCAGTATCCCGTCAGACTACGGAATCGGCGGGTTCTCAAAGGAAGCCTACAGTTTTATTGATTCATTGAAGAAAAGCGGAATGCACTATTGGCAGATACTGCCGCTGGGACCTACCGGCTACGGGGATTCGCCTTACCAGTCATTTTCGACCTTTGCAGGAAACCCTTACTATATAGATTTACAGGCTCTTATCGATGAAGGACTGCTGAAGGCATCCGAATGTGAGCAGTTTGATTACGGAAAGAACAAGCGCTACATCGATTATGAAAAAATTTATCTGACAAGATTCAAAACACTCAGAATTGCATATGAAAGAAGTAATTTCCGCGAGACTCCCGAGTACCGGGTATTTTGTGAGGAAAACGCTCACTGGCTTCAGAACTATGCGCTTTATATGTCCGTTAAAAACTCCTTTAACGGCATCAGCTGGAGCGAATGGGACGAGGATATCCGTCTTCGTAAGCCGGAGGCCGTAGCTGCCTATACCGAGAAATATGCAGATGAAATTGATTTCTATAAATTCCAGCAATTCCTCTTTGCCACACAGTGGAAAAAGCTCAAGACCTATGCGAACGAAAACGGCATCAAAATCATCGGAGACATACCGATTTATGTTGCCTTCGACAGTGCCGACACCTGGTCTGAGCCCGGCTTATTTATGTTTGATGAAGAGCACAATCCGATTGAGGTTGCGGGATGCCCGCCTGATGCTTTTGCTGCTACGGGCCAGCTTTGGGGCAATCCTCTTTACGACTGGGATTATCATAAGAAAACAGGCTTCGCATGGTGGATAAGCCGTATTGCCCACTGCTTTAAGCTTTATGATGTCGTACGAGTTGACCATTTCCGCGGCTTTGATGAGTTTTATGCAATCCCCGCCGGTGCCGAAAATGCGATTAAGGGTACCTGGAGAAAGGGACCCGGATATGATTTATTCGAGGCAATTAAAAATGCTCTCGGTGACGTACGCATTATCGCCGAGGACCTTGGCTTCCTTACACCGTCAGTGCTCGAGCTTGTTGAGAAAACCGGCTATCCCGGCATGAAGGTTCTCCAGTTTGCCTTTGACTCACGCGAGCCCAGCAATTATCTGCCTCACAATTACAATTCAAACTGCGTCGTATATACGGGCACACATGATAATGATACGACAAGAGGCTGGTATCAGGTTATTTCAAAGGAAGATAAGGCCTTCTCAATTGAGTATATGAATAACGGTGCATCAAATGAAGAGGAAATCGCCTGGGATTTCATCCGGCTCGCACTCGGCAGCGTTGCATCGCTTGCCATAATCCCCATGCAGGATTTCCTCGGACTCGGCTCCGAAGGAAGAATCAATACGCCCTCAACTCTGGGCAACAATTGGAAATGGCGTATGCTCAGACATGAGTTTACGGATGAGCTTGCCGAAAAAATATACAGAATTAACTGGGTCTACAGCAGACTTTAAAAGCAATAAAACAGGGTGTTCAAAAACCGGCCGTCACGGCAAGTTTTCGAACACCCTCTTTTCATTCATTTCCGTACTGATGCAGCGCTATTACGGCTGTGAATCAATTCTGTTTCTTATTTCCTGCATTTTATAGTCAAGATTATTAATTGCCTCCGCACACTCCTTAAGCTCCTTTGCGATATTCTCCGCGTCCCCTATATCCTTTTTATATTTGAGCTTATGCTCCACACTCGCCCAGAAGTCCATCGCAATGGTTCTGAACTGAACCTCCGCCTTAACATGCTTCTTTCCGCCCGAAAGAAAAATAGGAATACTTACTATAAGATGAAGACTCCTGTAGCCGTTAGGCTTCGGATTGCTTATATAATCCTTCCTCTTCAAGACCGTTATGTCATCCTGCTTGGCCAGCATGTCGGCAAGTATATAAATATCCTCCGGAAACGCACATATTACGCGCACTCCCGCCACATCATTAATCTCCCTCTCAATATCCTCACAGGTAAGCTCACAGCCCTTTCTGCGTAGCTTCTCGATTATGCCGGCAGGTGATTTAATTCTCGTCTTAATTGTCTCAAAGGGATTACGCTCATGCTCCATCGAAAACTCAGCATCAAGAACCTTAAACTTTGTCTCTATCTCCATAAGGGCACACCGGTAATTATTCATAAGCTCCTGAAACGGCTTCATCCTCTTCAGAAGCTTCTCGGGATGCGCCTCTTTTGCAAGCATTTTCAAATCAAAATTTCCCGTAAACAGTTTTTCTTCTTTGTCAGTCATTGTATAATTTATCTTCCTCCGTAAACAGCTGCGCAAAAGCTCCCTGCGCGTATTTCACGCATAATATATCAAAAAAGTGCACAAAATTCAACAAATATTCCCTTTCTTTTTTATTAAAAACCTATTAAGGAATATAATATTTCAGTTGATGCCTAAAAATTATTGAAGTATAATAAAATTAATTTGGTGTACCAATATAATGAAAGAGGCTTCGGCTTCGGAACGGAGGAGAGTATGTATATAATCGGTAACGGAAGATTAATCACCAGAGACGGGGCTTTACCGTTTATTGAAAACGGTGCCGTTGTAACCGACGGCAGACTTATTAAGGAGGTCGGCACCACAAAAGAAATGCTCGGTAAATATCCTGAAGCCGAATACATTGATGCCGGGGGCGGTGTTATTATGCCGGGCCTGATTAATGCCCATAACCATATCTACAGCGCCATGTCACGCGGCATAAGCATAAACGGGTATTCTCCCAGGGGCTTTATCGATATCCTCGACGGAATGTGGTGGAATATTGACCGTCATCTTACACTTAAGCAGACAGCACTTTCGGCAGCAGCCACCTATATAGATTGTATCAAAAACGGATGTACTACCATTTTTGACCACCACGCAAGCTTCTGTGAAATCGAAGGCAGCCTTTTTGCAATAGCGGATGAAGCAAAACGCTACGGAATCCGCTCCAATCTCTGCTACGAGGTTTCCGACCGCGACGGAGAGGAAAAATGCGAGCTTGCCATCCGTGAAAATGTTAACTTTATAAATGCATGCAAAGCAGATGACAGCGACATGCTCGGCGGCATGATGGGAATGCATGCTTCCTTTACTCTCTCTGACAGGACAATCGACAGATGTAACGAGCTTAAGCCCTCAGAGGTCGGCTTCCATATACATGTTGCGGAGGGTATCGAGGATCTCCATGATTCCCTGAAAAAATATAATAAGCGTATCGTCGACCGCCTTATGGACATGGGCATCCTCGGCGACAAAACCATTCTGGGACATTGTATTTATGTTAATTCCCATGAAATGGACCTTATTAAAGAAACCGATACGATGGTTGTCCACAACCCGGAGTCGAACATGGGAAATGCCGTAGGCTGTCCCCCCACTCTTGCCATAATGGCAAAGGGTATTCTGACGGGTCTCGGCACGGACGGCTACACCAATGATATGTTTGAATCCCTTAAGACGGCAAATGTCCTTCACAAGCATAATCTCTGTGACCCTACGGTTGCATGGGGAGAGGTTCATCAGATGCTTTTTGATAATAACGCACGCATGGCAAACCGTTATTTCAAAACACCGCTCGGAAAGCTCAAGGAGGGCTTCGCAGCTGATATAGCTGTTTTTGACTATAAACCGCTCACTCCCATGAGCGCCGGCAATATTAACGGACATATTCTCTTCGGATTCTCCGGACGCGGCGCGGTTACAACAATGGCAAACGGCAGACTTCTTATGAAGAATCGTGAGCTCATCGGAATTGACGAGGAAAAGGTACTGGCTGACTGCCGTGAGGAGGCTGCCCGCCTCTGGAATTCAATTAATTCATAATGAAATTTTTCACGCTTCGGAAAGGAGATAAAAATGAGTGACAGAATGATTCCTATCGAATTTGATAAATTGATGGACTGGATTTTCAGTGAATATAAAACCACCGGCACGGTTTTCGGTGTAAGAAGGCCCTTTATATACGAGAATACCGATGCCATTCCCGAGCTGTTCGGTGAAAAGCTTGAGATGCCCTTCGGTCCTGCTGCAGGTCCCAATACCCAGCTCGCGCAGAACATAATAGCTGCATATTTTGCCGGAAGCAGATTTTTCGAGCTGAAAACAGTACAGAAGCTTGACGGGGAGGACCTTCCCGTGTCAAAGCCCTGTATTCTTGCAGAGGACGAATGCTACAATGTTGAATGGTCAACCGAGCTTACCGTTCCCGATGCCATGAACGAATATATAAAGGCATGGTGGGCCTGCAAGCTTCTCTCCGCAGAATTCGGCTTAGGCAATGCTGACGGCTTCATCTTCAACATGAGCGTCGGCTATGACCTTGACGGTATTAAGACTCCCAAGATTGATAATTTTATCGAGTCGTTAAAGGATGCGGGAAACACCCTTCAGTGGAAGAAGTGCAGGGAATATGCACTTTCTCACCTTGACAGCTTCAGCCGTATTACAGAGGCGGATATAGACGCTGTTTCACCCGCTGTCTGCCGTTCCATTACGCTTTCAACGCTTCACGGCTGTCCGCCGCAGGAAATCGAGCGCATCGCAGTATATCTGCTGACAGAAAAGAAGCTTAATACCTTTATTAAATGTAACCCTACTCTTCTCGGCTATGAGAAAGCACGTGAGATTCTTGATTCGATGGGCTACGACTACATACAGTTCGGAGATTTCCATTTCAGGGATGACCTTCAGTATGAGGATGCAGTACCCATGCTCAGACGTCTTCTGACCATTGCCGGTCAGGAAGGCCTCAGCTTCGGAGTTAAACTGACCAATACCTTCCCCGTTGATATAAAAAGGAACGAGCTGCCGGGTGAAGAAATGTATATGTCAGGCTGCTCGCTCTACCCGCTAACTCTCGCGGTTGCCGATAAGCTTTCTGCTGATTTTGACGGAAAGCTGCGCATCTCCTATTCGGGCGGAGCCGATTATTTCAACATTACGAAGCTCTACGACCTCGGCATATGGCCTATAACCTTTGCCACCACCATATTAAAGCCGGGCGGCTATAACAGGATTCTTCAGATTGCCGAAGAGTTTGCAAAAAAGACTCCTGTTCCGTTTACTCAGGTGAACTTAAGCGGTCTTAAAGCTCTCTGTGCCGAAGCCCTTAAGGACCCGCACCATATCAAGCCGATTAAACCGCTCCCGTCTCGCAAGCTTAAGAAGAACGTACCGTTAACAGGCTGCTTCATCGCTCCCTGTGAAAAGGGGTGTCCGATTAATCAGGACATAACAACATACATGCAGCTTGCAAAGGACGGCAGAATGCTTGACGCCTTGAAGGTTATAGCATTAAAGAATCCTCTTCCGAACATAACCGGAACAATCTGCGCCCACAACTGTATGAGTAAATGTACACGTAACTTCTACGAGGAGCCGGTCAAGATACGCAGCATAAAGCTCGCCGCGGCAGCTGTCGCAAGCGAGGAGTTTGAGGATTACCTCAAGGCGGAAGCTGCCCGTACCGTGAAGGTCGGAAAGTCCGTTGCCGTAATCGGCGCCGGACCTGCCGGTATTTCAGCCGCATTTTTCCTCGCCCGTGCCGGAATTGACGTAACAGTGTTTGACAAACGCAATTGCGGCGGCGGTACCGTAAAGCATGTTATTTCACGCTCACGAATCTCTTCTGACGCAATCGAGCAGGATATACGTTTTGCAGAAGCACTCGGAGTGAAATTCGTATATAATCATGAGGTTAATTCCCTCGATGAGCTTCGTACACAGGGCTTTGCTTCAGTCATAGTCGCAACAGGTGCCGGAGTTCCGGGAGTTATGAATATAAGCGGCTGCGAGACCGTAAATGCAATACGTTTTCTCGAGCAGTGCAACCTTGCCCCCGAGCAGCTTAATATCGGCAGTAATGTGGCCGTAATCGGCGCAGGTAATACCGCAATGGATACTGCAAGAGCAGCAAAGGCGCTCCCCGGCGTAAAAAATGTTTACCTGATTTACAGAAGAGACCGCCGCAATATGCCCGCAGATGAGGAAGAGCTTGAGCTGGCGCTTAAAGACGGAGTCCGGTTCATGGAGCTTCTCACACCCTTCAGCTACTGTGACGGAAAGCTTTTCTGTAAGAAAAATATACTCGGCGATTACGATGCCTCCGGCAGACGCAATCCCGTCGAAACAGATGATATTATCAGTATTGATGCAGATACCGTTATTACGGCAGTCGGCGAAAAGGTCGATACCGCACTTTACCGCTCTCTCGAGCTCGAAACCGACAGCAGGGGTTATCTGAAAACCGATAAGACCAATATGACCTCCGATTTCGGCGTTTATGCCGCAGGTGACGGCTTACACGGTGCTTCAACAATAGTTAATGCCATCCGTGATGCTGCTGTTGCTGCAGACGAGATAATCCGCCAGTGCGGAATCAATACCGATGAAATTGCTTCAATACATGAGGCACGTGAGCTTATCAGCAGCACTCTTTCCGAAAAGTCATATGATGAGCTTACCGCACGTAAGGGACGCCTTATGGATGCCGGCAATCGGCACGAGTCCGACAGATGCCTCGGCTGCAATACCGTATGTGAAAATTGTGCCGATGTCTGTCCTAACCGTGCAAATGTAATAGTAAGAGTTCCCGGATACTCACAGACACAGATTATACATGTTGACTACATGTGCAACGAATGCGGCAACTGCCTTACCTTCTGTCCGTATGCCGGCGCACCCTACAAGGATAAGTTTACGCTCTTTGGCGATTTAAAGAGCTTCTGCGACAGCAGCAATCAGGGCTTTGTTCTGCTTGATGCCGAATCCGGATTGTTCCGTGTTCGCCTTGACGGCATGGTAACGGATGAGGAGCCTTTAACAGAGGAATGCAGTCTTCCCGATGAGCTGCGCGACCTTATTAATACCTGCTATAAGGATTACAGCTATTTATTTTAATTTGGACGGCTTTCGATATTATAGTAAAGAATAAACGGAGTAATTATGGATTTTTTAAATTTTCTTGAGGAGCTCAGAACCCCCTTTGCAGATACTGTATTCAGCATCATAACATTTTTCGGTGAGGAGCTTCTGCTCCTTACCGTAATGTGCGTTTTATACTGGTGCCTGAATAAGAATTTTGCCTACAGGATAGCCTTTTCGTACTTCGTTGCAGGGCTTACCGTTCAGACCCTCAAAGTTGCTTTCCGGGTTCCGCGACCCTGGATAAAGGACCCGACCTTTAAGCCCGTCGGAAGTGCACTCGAAACAGCTACGGGATATTCGTTTCCCAGCGGTCACACCTCGTCCGCCACTACACTTTTTTCCTGTTTTGCACTCAGGACAAAGAAAACCGCGTTGCGCATCCTGTGCTTTGTTATGATTGCGCTTGTTATGCTTTCACGCATGTATCTCGGTGTCCATACACCTCAGGATGTATTGTGTTCCTTTGCAATAAGCCTTATACTGGTGCTTGCGGTACATTATTTGCTTGATAGGATTAAGATTAATGACCGTACACGCCCGATAATAATGCTGGTATTCATCGGCATAGCTGCGGCCGTCCTCATATACACCTACATGCTTTACGGTAGCGGAACCATTGAAGAAAAATATGTTCTCGACTGCTGCAAGGCCTCAGGTGCCGGTATAGGATTTGCAATTGGCTGGTACTTCGAGACAAAATATATTAATTTTGATGAGAAGCAGGGCAGCCTGCTATTCCACATAATTAAGCTGGCAATCGGACTCGCCGTTGTACTGGCACTCAAATCAGGAATCAAGATCGTTTTCGGTGATACGCCGCTTGTTGCCGCCTCACGATATTTCCTGATGATTATATGGGCTATGCTCATATACCCCCTACTGCTTAAGAAATATTCAAAAAAGGAGATTTATTAATGGCAAAATTAGAAAGAACCATTCAGGGAGATTTTTTTCAGCTTATAAGCAAGGTTGTAAGTGAAATTACAGAAGGAAGCATATCAGCTTCCTTAGAAGGAATCAGTGATTTTCGCAGCGGCGACGCCCGTTGCAGTGTACGTGTCTTTGAACGCTACAGCTTTACGGGCAGCAATCGCGTCAGCATGTCCGTAACATTTTTCCAGAACGGTAACGGACCTGTTCATATTTCCGCCATTACATCAGGCGGAAGTCAGGCCATGTTCTTCAAAATTAACACCTTCGGTGAGGAAGCATTCCTCGAAAAGCTGAATGAAATACTATAGCTTAACTTCAATAAAACAGGGCTACTGTCATAAACAGTAGCCCTTATTGTTTGATTGCTTTTCAGCTTATTCTCACGCCTTGTTATCGCTGCCGAGAACGTTAACGATCTTATGAGCAACAACTTCCTTAACATATGCACGTGCATCTGTAAGGTACTGTCTGGGATCGAAATGATCAGGATGAGCGTTCATATGCTCTCTGATACCTGCTGTTAAGCCGAGACGTAAGTCTGAGTCGATATTAATCTTACATACAGCTGATCTTGCAGCCTGACGTAACATTTCCTCAGGAATACCGATTGCATCAGCAAGGTTTCCGCCGTTCTTGTTGATGATGTCAACGTACTTAGGAAGTACTGATGAAGCTCCGTGAAGAACGATCGGGAATCCAGGAAGACGCTTCTCAACCTCTGCAAGGATGTCGAAACGAAGCTGAGGCTTCTGACCGGGCTTAAACTTGAATGCACCATGGCTTGTACCGATAGCAATAGCAAGTGAATCAACGCCTGTTCTTGTAACGAAATCCTCAACCTGCTCAGGCTGTGTATAGGACTCCTGTCCTGCCTCAACCTTAACATCATCCTCGATACCTGCAAGTGTTCCGAGCTCTGCCTCAACTACTACTCCGCGCTCGTGAGCGTAATCAGCAACCTTCTTAGAAACAGCGATGTTCTCCTCATATGAAAGATGTGAACCATCGATCATAACTGATGTGAAACCGCCATCGATACACTGCTTACAGATTTCGAAATCTGCGCCGTGATCAAGGTGAAGAGCGATCGGAATATCGGTCTCCTCAAGAGCTGCCTGTACAAGGTGAACAAGATATGAATGCTTTGCATACTTTCTTGCACCTGCTGAGCACTGAAGAACGATGGGAGACTTAAGCTCGTTAGCTGCTTCAGTAATAGCCTGAACGATTTCCATGTTGTTAACATTGAAAGCACCGATAGCGTAGCCACCTTCATATGCCTTCTTAAACATCTCAGTTGTTGTAACTAATGCCATAATATATTCCTTCCTTTCTATTCTTAAAACTATCGCGTATATTATAACATACTATTTCCCATACGCAAATGTTTTTTTCGCACTAAACCCCGCCGATATTTATAAACGGCGGGGTCTGTAATATCACTATAAATTATCCCATCAGGGCTTACTCTGCATCATCATCCGAATCTGTATAATAATCCTCTGAATAAGTTCCCTCAGCGTAATCATCGGCATAGCCTGCATCCTCTATATAAGCGCTCTCAGTGTAGCTGCCGTCAGCGTATTCACCCTGATAGCCATCATCTGCATATTCGCCGCTATACTCGTCTGCATATCCATCGCTGTAGCCGTCATCGTAATACTCGCCGTTCTGATCGTAGTAAGCACCGCCGTCCTGATAAGTATCATCATAATACTCACCATTGCCGTATCCGTCATCATACATACCGTTATAGTAGGTATCTGCTTCAACAGCTGCATCTGTGCTGAGACGAACATTACGGTAATTCTTCATACCGGTTCCGGCAGGAATCAGCTTACCGATAATAACATTTTCCTTAAGTCCGATAAGCGGGTCAATCTTTCCGTGGCATGCTGCTTCGGTAAGAACCTTTGTTGTCTCCTGGAAGGATGCTGCTGAAAGGAAGGAGTTAGTAGCAAGTGAAGCCTTTGTAATACCAAGCATAACCTGCTTTCCGTCAGCGGGCTCTTTTCCTTCTGCCGCCATCTGCTCATTAACATCAAGGAAATCAAGTATATCAACCATGCTTCCGGGAAGGAAATCGGTATCGCCGTTAGTTTCGATACGAACCTTCTTAAGCATCTGACGTACAATAACCTCGATATGCTTATCGTTAATCTCAACACCCTGTAAACGGTATACTCTCTGAACTTCCTGAATCATGTAATCCTGAACGGCGCGAACACCCTTAATCTTCAGAATATCATGAGGATTTACGCTACCCTCGGTAAGCTCATCACCGGCTTCAATAACCTGTCCGTCGGTAACCTTAATACGTGAACCGTAGGGAATGAGATATGTTTTTGACTCAAGATTATCATCACTCTGGTTTGTAACAATAACCTCGCGCTTCTTCTTTGTATCCTTAATGGCAACCGTACCGCCGAACTCTGCAATGATTGCAAGTCCCTTCGGCTTTCTTGCCTCGAAAAGCTCCTCGACACGGGGAAGACCCTGTGTGATATCATCGCCCGCAACACCACCGGTATGGAAGGTACGCATTGTAAGCTGTGTACCGGGCTCACCGATTGACTGTGCCGCAATAATACCGACTGCCTCACCAACCTGAACAGGCTCACCTGTAGCCATGTTAGCACCGTAACACTTAGCGCAGACACCGAGATGTGACTTACAGGTAAGAACGGTACGAATCTTGATGCTTGCTGCAAAGCCCTTCTCCGCAATGCTCTTGGTTGCAACAATACGTGCAGCACGCTTGGGAGTAATCATATGATTCTTCTCAACGATAACTTCACCGTTATCATCATAAAGAGTTTCACATGCAAATCTTCCTGTAATACGCTCCTTAAGGCTCTCGATAACTTCCTTACCGTCAGCAAATGCCTTAATCCACATTCCGGGAACTTCCTCACTGCCCTCACAGCAATCATTCTCACGAATAATAAGATCCTGTGAAACGTCAACAAGACGACGTGTAAGGTATCCTGAATCGGCAGTTCTGAGCGCTGTATCGGAAAGACCCTTTCTTGCACCGTGAGCTGAAATGAAGTATTCCAGAACGTCAAGACCCTCACGGAAGTTAGCCTTAATAGGCAACTCGATAGTCTTACCTGATGTATCTGCCATAAGTCCACGCATACCGGCAAGCTGCTTAAACTACTTGTCATAACCACGTGCTCCTGAATCAGCCATCATGAAGATGTTGTTGTACTTATCAAGACCTGCCATCAGCTCCTTGGTAATGCTGTCATCGGCAGCCTTCCAGGTTTCGATAACTGTCTTATATCTTTCCGCTTCAGTAAGCATACCGCGACGGAACTTCTTCGAAATGAAGTCAATTGTCTCCTCGGCATTGGCAATAATATCCTTCTTTGCAGGAGGAACTGTCATATCCGAAATCGAAACAGTCATTGCTGCTCTTGTCGAGTATTTATATCCCAGCGCCTTAATCGCATCAAGTGTCTCAGCGGTCATTGTAGCGCCGTGTGTGTTAATGCACTTCTCAAGAATTCCCTTAAGCTCCTTCTTCTTAACAAGGAAATCAACCTCAAGATCAAGGTAATTCTCAGGATTTGTTCTGTCAACATAGCCAAGATCCTGTGAAATAATCTCGTTGAAGATAAAGCGTCCGAGAGTTGACTGAATAACCTTTGTAATCTTCTCACCGGTCTCAGGGAAAATACCCTCACGTCTTACGTTAATCTTTGCGTGAAGAGTAATTGCTCCGTTCTCGTAAGCAAGAATAGCTTCGTTTATGTTCTTGAATATCTTACCCTCACCAAGATCTCCGTCCTTCATAAGAGTAAGGTAGTAAATACCAAGTACCATATCCTGTGAAGGAACTGCAACGGGGCCACCGTCTGAAGGCTTCAGCAGGTTGTTGGGTGAAAGCATGAGGAAACGTGCCTCAGCCTGCGCCTCAACTGACAGAGGAAGATGGACAGCCATCTGATCTCCGTCGAAGTCTGCATTGAATGCGGTACATACAAGCGGATGAAGCTTAATTGCCTTACCCTCAACAAGAATGGGCTCAAATGCCTGAATACCGAGTCTGTGAAGTGTAGGAGCACGGTTAAGCATTACGGGATGCTCACGGATAACGTCCTCAAGAACGTCCCATACCTCATTCTGAAGTCTTTCGACCATCTTCTTTGCTGACTTAATATTATGAGCGGTTCCGCGCTCAACAAGCTCCTTCATAACGAAGGGCTTAAACAGCTCAATTGCCATCTCCTTAGGAAGACCGCACTGATATATCTTGAGCTCGGGTCCTACTACGATAACAGAACGTCCGGAATAGTCAACACGCTTTCCGAGAAGGTTCTGACGGAAACGACCCTGCTTACCCTTTAACATATCAGAAAGTGACTTAAGCGGACGGTTTCCGGGACCTGTAACAGGTCTGCCTCTTCTTCCGTTGTCAATAAGTGCATCAACGGCTTCCTGAAGCATACGCTTTTCATTTCTTACAATGATATCGGGAGCTCCCAGCTCAAGGAGTCTCTTAAGACGATTATTTCTGTTAATTATACGACGATATAAATCGTTCATATCTGAGGTTGCAAAACGTCCGCCCTCCAGCTGAACCATGGGACGAAGATCGGGCGGAAGCACCGGAATAACAGTCATAATCATCCATTCGGGACGGTTTCCTGACTCTCTGAATGCCTCTACAACCTCAAGTCTCTTGATAATTCTTGCACGCTTCTGGCCTGTTGAGTTTTTAAGCTCTGCCTTAAGCTCTGCAGAATCCTTCTCGAGATCTATATCCTTAAGAAGCTCCATAATGGCCTCTGCGCCCATTCCTACACGGAACTTCTTATCCTTGTATTTCTCTCTTGCCTCGGTATATTCCTTCTCGTTGAGTACCTGCTTATACTGCAAATCTGTCTCACCCTTATCAAGTACGATATAGGATGCGAAGTACAGAACCTTCTCGAGTGTTCTCGGAGAAAGATCAAGCATAAGTCCCATACGGCTGGGAATACCCTTGAAATACCAAATGTGCGATACCGGTGCCGCAAGCTCGATGTGACCCATTCTCTCACGTCTTACGCTTGCCTTGGTAACCTCTACGCCACAACGGTCACATACAACACCCTTAAAACGGATTTTCTTGTACTTTCCGCAGTGACACTCCCAATCCTTGCTGGGTCCGAAAATCTTTTCACAGAACAGACCGTCCTTCTCAGGCTTTAATGTTCTGTAATTTATAGTCTCCGGCTTCTTAACCTCTGCTCTAGACCATTCACGAATCTTCTCAGGGGAAGCAAGGCCGATTCTGATTGCCTCGTAATTAATTTCCCTGACAGTATCCATATTCATATCTGTAGACATCATCTGCATTCTCCCTCCAAGTTAATTATTCTTTGTCATCGTAATGCTCGTCGAGGTCAGAAAACATATTATCCTCCTGATAGGAGTCGAAATAGCTGTCTGCTTCGTCAGGTCCGATTTCGGTGTAGCCTGCATTGCCGTAATTCTCATCATAGCTTGCATCATAGCCTTCATTGCCTTCCTGCCATGAAGAGCCGTCGCCCTCACCGTAATCGATGTCCTCTGTCAGCTTAACTTCACTGCCGTTCTCATCAAGAACGGTAACATCAAGTGCAAGTGACTGAAGCTCCTTTAAGAGCACCTTGAAGGACTCCGGTATACCCGGTTCGGAGATATTCTCTCCCTTTATGATTGCCTCATAGGTCTTTACACGTCCGGTAACATCATCAGACTTAACGGTAAGAATTTCCTGAAGTACATGAGCAGCACCATATGCCTCGAGTGCCCAAACCTCCATCTCACCAAAACGCTGTCCGCCGAATTGTGCCTTGCCGCCCAAAGGCTGCTGGGTAACAAGTGAGTAAGGACCGGTTGAACGTGCATGAATCTTATCGTCAACCAGATGGTGAAGCTTCAGATAGTGCATGAAGCCGACGGTAACAGCACCGTCAAAGTACTCACCCGTACGTCCGTCACGAAGTCTTACCTTTCCGTCACGGTTAATGGGAACACCTTCCCACTGCTTACGATAATCCTGATTTGTAACCAGATATTCCATGGTTTCTTCATCAAGACAATCCTTATATTTCTTCTGGAAATCCTCAAGAGGTGTATTAACGTAGTCATTTGCCATCTCAAGAGTATCCATGATATCAAACTCGTTTGCTCCGTCGAATACGGGTGTTGCAATATTGAAACCAAGAACCTTTGCAGCAAGGCTCAGATGGATTTCAAGCACCTGTCCGATATTCATACGTGAAGGAACGCCCAGGGGGTTAAGAACGATATCAAGCGGTCTTCCGTTGGGAAGGAAAGGCATATCCTCAACAGGTAATACGCGGGAAACAACACCCTTGTTACCGTGACGGCCTGCCATCTTATCGCCGACCTGAATCTTTCTCTTCTGTGCAATGTATACACGAACGCTCTGGTTTACTCCGGGAGGAAGCTCATCGCCGTTTTCACGTGTAAACACCTTAGCATCAACAATAATTCCGTACTCACCGTGAGGTACACGAAGTGATGTATCTCTTACTTCTCTTGCCTTCTCACCAAAGATTGCACGGAGAAGTCTCTCCTCAGCCGTAAGCTCAGTCTCTCCCTTAGGAGTTACCTTACCAACAAGAATATCTCCCGCACGAACCTCAGCACCGATACGGATGATACCGCGCTCATCAAGATCCTTAAGCGCATCATCACCAACGCCGGGAACATCACGTGTTATCTCTTCCGGTCCGAGCTTGGTGTCACGGGCCTCTGCCTCATATTCCTCAATATGAACAGATGTATATATATCCTCCTGCACAAGTCTCTCACTAAGGAGAACCGCATCCTCGTAGTTGTAGCCTTCCCAGGTCATGAATCCGATAAGCGGATTTGTTCCGAGAGCAAGCTCACCGAATGAGGTTGAAGGACCATCAGCAATTACCTGTCCGGCCTCAACAATGTCACCCTTATTAACGATAGGACGCTGATTGATGCAGGTACCCTGGTTACTTCTTGTGAACTTAAGAAGCTTGTAATCCGAACGGGTTCCGTCCTCGTTACGAATGGTTATGCATGAAGCAGTAGAACGCTCAACACGTCCCGCATGCTTTGAAAGTACGCAAACACCTGAGTCAACAGCTGTCTTCTTCTCCATACCGGTTCCGACAACGGGAGCCTGAGTTCTGAGAAGCGGAACTGCCTGACGCTGCATGTTAGAGCCCATGAGGGCACGGTTAGCATCGTCGTTCTCAAGGAAAGGAATCAGCGCTGTTGCAACAGAGAATACCATCTTGGGAGATACGTCCATGAAGTCGATCTTTGACTTAAGGAACTGTGATGTATCTGCCTTAAAACGTCCGGATATATTGTTATTAATAAAGTATCCGTTCTCGTCAAGCGGCTCGTTAGCCTGTGCAACTACGTACTTATCCTCTTCATCCGCAGTCATATAAATAACCTCATCGGTTACGCGGGGATTCTGAGGATCGGTTTTATCAAGCTTACGATAGGGTGCTTCAATAAAGCCGTATTCATTAATTCTTGCATATGATGCAAGTGAGTTAATAAGACCGATGTTAGGACCTTCGGGTGTCTCAATGGGACACATTCTTCCGTAATGTGAATAGTGTACGTCTCGAACCTCGAAACCTGCACGGTCTCTTGAAAGACCTCCGGGTCCGAGTGCCGAAAGACGTCTCTTATGAGCAAGCTCACCAAGAGGATTGTGCTGGTCCATGAACTGTGACAGCTGTGAGCTTCCGAAGAACTCCTTAACTGCTGCGGTTACGGGCTTAATATTAATCAGGGACTGAGGACTTACACCCTCAAGATCCTGTGTTGTCATTCTCTCACGAACAACTCTTTCCATTCTGGAAAGACCGATACGGTACTGGTTCTGAAGGAGCTCACCTACCGCACGGATACGTCTGTTACCGAGGTGGTCGATATCATCCTTATGGCCGATACCATATTCGATATGCATGTTATAGTTAATTGAAGCGAAAATATCTTCTCTTGTAATATGCTTGGGAATAAGCTCGTTCACATGACGCTTAATAGCTTCCTTAAGCTCCTCTTCGTCACTGAACTGCTCAAGTAATTCCTTAAGTGCAGGATAATATACATCCTCTGTTATTCCGAGAGCTGCCTTAACCTTATCATCGCATGCAAAAGGAACATGCGCAGCAAGGTCAACCATAAGATTACTGAGAACCTTAATGTTTCTCTCCTCGGTCTGGATAAGAACAGAGAATACGGCTGCGTTCTGAATCTGTACGGCAAGCTCCTCTGTTACTCTTGTTCCTGCTTCCGCAATTATCTCACCCGTTGTCTTATCTATTACATCTTCAGCCAGTGCAAATCCGACTATTCTGTTACGGAGTGCAAGCTTCTTATTAAACTTGTATCTGCCGACCTTGGCAAGATCATAACGTCTTGCATCAAAGAACATGCTCTTTACGAGAGACTCTGCGCTTTCAACAGAAATAGGCTCACCGGGACGAAGCTTTTTATAAAGCTCCTTAAGACCGGACTCGTAATTGTCTTCTTCCGAAGGGTCCTTACCGAGTGATGCCAGAATCTTAGGCTCCTCACCGAACATCTCCTTAATCTGGTTAGCTGTTCCGACACCCAGAGCACGAAGAAATACCGTAATCGGAACCTTTCTGTTACGGTCTACACGTACATAAAATACATCGTTTGAATCAGTCTCATACTCAAGCCACGCACCACGGCTGGGGATAACCGTACATGCGAAAAGTCTCTTACCAAGCTTGTCATGTGAAATCTCGTAGTAGATGCCGGGAGAACGTACCAGCTGGCTTACGATAACTCTTTCCGCGCCGTTAATAACAAAGGTTCCGGTTTCTGTCATAAGCGGGAAATCGCCCATGAAAATCTCGTGATCCTTTATTACTTCTTCATCTTCTTTATTATGAAGCCTTACCTTAACCTTCAAGGGAGCCGCATAAGTAGCATCTCTTTCTTTACATTCTTCTATCGAATACTTTGCGTCGTCCTCGCACAGCTGGAAGCTTATGAACTCAAGACTGAGATGTCCGTTATAGTCCTCAATCGGAGAAATATCCCTGAAAACCTCATTAAGTCCTTCCTCCAGAAACCATCTGTAGGAATCCTTCTGAACCTCAATAAGATTGGGCATTTCCAAAACTTCCTTCTGGTTCGAGTAGCTCATTCTTACGCCTTTACCGACATGGATTGGACGTATTCTGTTTTTTTCCATCATTGACGTTTTCACCCCTTGAAATTATTATAGGTATTACTTATGTAACCAGTAAAAACATTTAAATATTCACACAAAAGCCACAAGAAAACTAACCTTTTCTCACAAAAAGGCTTATCTTGTGTATTTTGATGAAAAATTTTTAAAAAAGTCTTTTCATTTGAAGCCATATATGCTATACTAGGTATGAGTAGGCATATTGACGACAAATGTGCACTTTTCATAATATCATAAATAAGGCAAGCTGTCAATAAAATTATTGACAGCTTTTTCTTTACCAATACCCACGAAATATCATACAGCAAACAATTCGAGATATTTTCCCAATATGAAATTTCCGAACCACAATGTAATGATTACTCCGAACGAAAGATACGGACCGAGTGCAAGCTCGCGTCCCCTTCCGAACAGGCGCATTCTTACAGGGTGAATTATGCACGCTGCTAAGCACCCGATAATAAATGCCACGAGTATATACTTCCATCCGAGAAACAGTCCCGTTACGGCAACAAGCTTTATATCTCCGCCTCCGACCGACTTCCCCTTTGTTATATAGTACATAATAAGCAAAAAGGCACTTACGATAAAAAAGCCGGCCGCATAATCATACCAGAATTCAATATTCATAAAAAGCCGCACGGCTCCCAGCAGGAAAATAAACAGGTTTATCCAAAGCGGAATAATCCGCTCCCGGCAGTCATAAATACTCACGACAACCAGTGCGCTGCACAGCAGACACATAAGAACGGTATCCGCACTCATCCCGAACATGAGAACACATACCGCCCACATTAACCCGTTTATTCCGATCAAACCAATGTTAATCAAACTCTTCTTCAATAATTCATTCCCCTAAAATATACTGTTCATCAGCATGAGAAGCTCAAGCATGCTTGCAAAGTTCTCCTCCACATCCTCCTCAAGCCACTTAACCAGCCCCTGCCAGCTCGCATTCTGACGGAACATTATTCTGGTCTTAAACGTGGCAAGTTTTCCCCGTGATGTATGCTTCTTCAATACAGTCATGGGTGAACACTTAAGACGCGGAAGCTTGGGAGTCTCCTCATCGCGAAAGCTTCTCAGATCCATAGTCGGGCGCGGATAGCCGAACTGGTCAAATATCGCGTCCATTTTTCTAATCATTTCCATTCCGTTATCAAAAAAAATGGCATCGCTGTAATATGCATTGTAAAGGCGACCGCAGATTTCGCCTTCTTCATATTCATCAATGCATATCTGAATATAGCACATCTCATTACGCACACGTGAGGCTAAAGCAATTGACATAATCCGGTCTCCTTTCCGTAAAATATGCATACTTAATTATATTATAAAAGGATTACCGACATCATTGCAAGTATATTTTATATCCCCAGAAATTCCTTAATCTCTTTTTCGGTTTTCATGCATCTGCATTCTGATGCGATTCTTTCGGCATCACTCAGACTTACACCCGCCAGCGCAGCCTTTACCCCCGCAACATTAGCCGCACTCATACTAAGCCTTTTAGCTCCGAGTCCTACAAGTGCAACCGCAGCACGCGGGCTCCCTGCCATCTCACCGCATACGGAAATTTCCTTTCCGCATGCATTAAAGGCATCAAAAACAAATCCGAGCAGACGCAGCATTGCCGGAGAATAATTCTGATAATAGGGTGTCACCTCAGGATTCATGCGATCCGCCGCACTTATGTACTGTGTCAGATCATTCGAGCCTATGCTCGCAAAATCCACCTCGGCTGCTGCCAGGTCCGCAATCAGCGCTATGGATGGAACCTCTATCATTATTCCAATTTTAATATCACGGTCGAAGGGAATCCCTTCCCTTGAGAGCTCATCCTTTGCAAGCTCCACACAGCACTTCGCACTTATTATATCCTCTATGCTGCCTACCATCGGGAACATCAGCTTAAGCGGTCCGAAGGCAGATGCTCTTAACGCGGCACGAAGCTGTGTCATAAACATCTCCCTTTCTGCCAGACAAAGACGCAGCGCACGCTTACCGAGAAAAGGATTCTCCTCTGCGGGCAGCTTCATATACGGAAGGGTCTTATCTCCTCCGATATCAAGCGTACGCAAGGTCACCGGATGTCCCTTTGCACTAATCAGAGCCTTTTTATAGGCCTCGAACTGCTCATCCTCATCCGGAAGCGAGCTGTTTTCCATATACAGAAACTCGGTCCTGAACAATCCGACAAAATCAAACCGTGTTTTGGGTATATCAAATTCCGGTGAGCCGACATTAATCCCCAGCCCTATTTTTGTACCGTCCTTCATAACCGCCGGCTTATCAAGATACTGCTCCTCTTTTCGCTTCTCCTCCAAAAATGCCTTCCTTTTCTGCTCACAGCAGGCAATTTCCTCCTCCGACGGATTAACCGTAAGCTCTCCCGTCAGTGCATCTACCGCCAGCAGCGCCAAATCAGGAATCTCCGACATAACCGCACCCACACCGAGTACCGCAGGAATCCCGAAGCTCCTTGCAAGGATTGCCGAATGCGAATTATACCCCCCCGTTTCGGTTACAATGCCCTTTACATGTTCCCTGTCCATGGTTGCCGTGTCACTCGGAAGCAAATCATGTGCTATAACAATAACATCCTCCGTAAGCCCCGACAGATTCTTTTCACTCTTCCCCTGATAAATACGGACGAGACGCTTCTTAACATCATGCAAATCCGCAGCCCTTCCGGCAATCAGCGGGTCTGCGACTCTTGACAGCATTCCCGCAAATTCCGTAAATACCTTGTCGATGGCAAAATCCGGATTCATCCTGTCATCTTCAATCGCCATCCTGATTTCCTCTATTATCTCCTCGTCCTCAAGAATCTCCTTGTGTGCCGCAAAGATTTTCGCCTTGACGGCATCCTCTTTGCAAAGCATTTCGTACAGGTCTTCCAGCTCTTCTCCCGCAAGACGGAGTGCGTCATGAAAATGCTTCAGATTCGCCTCCTCTTCTCCTGCCGCAAAATACCCCTCTGCAACGGCAAGCTCCAAGGGATAATAAAGATATGCTTTCGCCACGGCAATACCCGGTGAAACAGGGCTTCCCGTTAAAGCTGTTCTGCTGCTTTTCAAAACGCTCACCTCCTCCCCGTTTTTATCACTCACCGAATCCGCTTTCTACCAATGCCGCCAGACAGTCAAGGGCTTCCGCTTCATCCTCACCGGCTGCGGTAATCTCAATTTTATCCCCTTGTCCGATACCCTCTGCAAGAAGCCTTACAATTGATTTTGCATTAACCGGCTCCCCGCCCTCTTTACAGACCGTTATCTTACTTTCAAATTTCTTGGCATTAAGGACAAAATCTGATGCGGGGCGCGCATGCAGGCCTGTCTTATTTATTATTTCAACCTCTCTCTTAACCATACCAATCCTCATTTCTGAGCGACTTGTCGCAAGGAATACCGCAATGGCTATTTGTTTTCGCTCAGAAACAAATAGCTGTGTGAAAAATCATAATATATGATTTTTCACACTAGTCTCCATTTTGAAGAATTTAACTTTATTTTGTATTATACACGGACTCCCCGTTGGTTTCTATACATCTTCTGTACCATTCGAAAGAATCCTTCCTTTTCCGTTCCAGTGTTCCTCCGACCTTATCCTGCTTATCAACATAGATAAACCCGTAGCGCTTTTTCATTTCACCGGTGCTTGCACTTACAAGGTCAATACAGCCCCAGGGAGTATAACCAATCAGCTCCACACCGTCTTCAATTGCCTCTCTCATCTGAATAATATGGCTTCGAAGATATTCAATGCGGTAATCGTCATGAACAGCACCGTCCTCAGATACAATATCAACCGCACCGAGTCCGTTTTCGACAAGCATAATCGGAATTTCATATCTGCCGTATATTTCGTTAAGCAGATATCTGAGTCCCTTCGGGTCAATCGTCCAGCCCCACTCACTTGACGCAAGATACGGATTCGAGGCACCAAGCATCATATTTCCGGCACTCTTTTTCACACTCTCATCCGTTGTCGCGCATCGTGAGCAATAATAGCTGAAGCTGAAGAAATCGACGGTGCCTTTGCTGAGTATCTCATCATCTCCGCTTTCCTTTGATACAGAAATACCGTTTTCCCTAAAATAGCGCTCTATAAAATACGGATATTTCCCCTTCACGCAAACATCACCGCAAAACCAGTTACTGCGGTTCATTTGGGCCTGAGCCTCTAATATATCATCAGGGTTGCAGGTATACGGATACACTCCCGCGGCCGACAGCATGCAGCCGACCTTATTATCGGGATTAATCTCATGTGCCAGCAAAACAGCCTTCGCTCCCGCAACAAACTGATTATGAAGTGCAGTAAAACGACGGCTTTTTTCGTCTGCCGTCTCCGGTGTCTTCCGCATCAGTCCAAACAAATCCGAGCCGTCCTCCGGAAGTATTCCCCCGCACAGCACGCTTCCGAAGCGGCTTACAAGAGTATTAAGCTCATTAAAGGTAAGCCAGTAATGTACGAGCTCTTTATACTCCGTGAATACGGTTTTGCAGTAGCGGATAAAGAAATCAATTACCCGTCTGTCCGTCCAGCCGCCGTAATTTTCACACAGCGCGCACGGCATCTCGTAATGCGACAGAGTTACCAGCGGCTCAATTCCATGCTTCTTACATTCACTAAAAACATTTCGGTAAAACTCAAGCCCCGCTTTATTCGGAAGAGACTCATCGCCGTTCGGAAATATCCGGCTCCACGCAACAGATAAACGCAGCACCTTAAAGCCCATCTCGGCAAACAGCGCTATATCTTCTTTATATCGGTGATAAAAATCTATTGCCTCGTGGCTCGGATACATCTCCCCGCTGCGAATCTCTCTCGTAAATCGCCGCGGAGACACAGCTGTCCCCGCGGTGATATGATCTGCAATCGAAGCCCCTTTTCCGTCAGCATTCCAGGCTCCCTCTGTCTGGTTTGCCGCTATTGCGCCTCCCCACAGAAAGCCTTTCGGAAATCCGCTCGGGCTTTTACTCATTATTTTGCCTCCTTTGATGCAGCTTCCTTTTCAATTAACTGCTTCTCATATACCTTAAAGAAAGGCCAGTAGCAGGCAAATGCCACAGCAAATGCTATAACAGGAATTAATATGTTGGTCCATGACAGTGTAGTCAGGTAAGGTGCAAACCCAACGGGAAGGTTTGCAGTAATTGATATGTATGCAGGCTTAAACAGACCGATCATATAACCAAAGTAGCAGATAATCATTGTAATAACTGAATTTAATATGAACGGAATGCTTAAAATCGGATTATACATAATCGGATAGCCGAAAATAATAGGCTCATTAATATTGAAGAGACCCGGTGCAATGGCAGCCTTACTAACCGCCTTAATCTGCTCTGACTTTGAGAACAGACCCATTACACAAAGCGCAAGCGTATTACCGGTACCGCCGCAGCAGTTAACAATACCAAACAATGCTATAGGCATAAATACCAGTGCGGTGCCCGCCTCATGATTTGCATAGTTTGTTGCATAGTACTGCATTAAGGGTGCCGCAATTGCCGCATAAACAGCCACGGTTCCGTGAACACCCATAGTCCAGAGAAGACTTGCAATAACAACAATAATGATAATTCCGGGAACACTTGTCAATGCCGCAAGAGGAGTTCCGAGTAAACCGGTAACCAGTACAGGAAGAGCTGTTCCCGTTAAGATTACGCAGCCATGTCCCAAAAGTGTCCAGATTGCAACATTAAATACCAACGGAATTAATGAGCTGAAGGTTTCCTTTAAAAACTCAGGAACCGCATCCGGCATCTTTATTACAAGACCCTTTCTTTCAAAGAAGTGTGTAAGTCTTACCGTTGTCAGCGCCACGATAATTGCAACAAACATACCCTTTGCGTCAAGTGCCATTGTATCCATACCGGTAAATGTGCTTGCACCATCAGCCAATGTCACGGTTTTAACAGGCGCTGCAGCTATGAAGAATACAAGAATCGAATTGATACCTGCCATAAGAGCCTGCATCTTTAATGATTTTGCATAAGAATACGCAATTGTAAACGCAACATAAAGAGAAATAAATCCCATCGATACCTTATAGGGCACCATCAGTGCTTCGTAAATACCCGATGTTGTTTCAAGCACACCGACATTATTCAAAATTACCGCTATCAGCTGAAATACAGCACCAAGCAGTATAATTCCCATTGTCATCATCATACCGGAAGATATAGCCTGTATCCCCTTATTCGAGACTACTTTCTCTCCCATTTTCTTTACAACCCGCATAGGCTTGCTTTCATAAAACTTTGCCATAATTATCCCCTTTCAAAATACATTACTTATAGAGCTCTTCTACCTGTTTCATAATATTGGCTACATTTCCCACCGCATAATCATATGCCGCAATCACGGCAATCGGCATCTGTGTAACCTCTTCTATTTCAGCCTTCTTATAGGACACCTGCGGTCCGAGTAAGATGACATCATAGTTTTTACAGACTTCCTCATAAGACGACATTCCGATAGCTTCAATCTGAAGATTAAAGCCCTGCTCAACCGCGTATTTCTCCATCTTCTTCATGAGAATTCCCGTTGACATACCCCCTGCGCATATCAACAATACTTTTCTGTCCATCATGCTACCCCCCTTCGTTTTATTTCTTATCCCTGTAAAGCAATATCATTTCCTTTATCAGGTCTCCTGCAAGAGCGCTGCCCATCAGATGGTCCTGCGCATGACAAAGCAAAATACTTACCTTCTCAATTTCGCCGGTTGCATCAAGCTTAAGCAGCTCTCTATGAGATTCATGTGCTGTCTGCAGACTCTCCTCCGCAGCCTTTAAAAGCTCGTCGGCAGCCTCGAATCTGCCCTGCTTTGCCTCTGCCAGTGCAGCAAATGCGTTTGAACGCGCTGCCCCTGAATTCGCTATAATCATCATTGAAATTTCTTCAAGCTTCTCCATTAATTCGTCAGTCATTTTATCCTCCATCTCCAAGCGACCTGTCGCGAAGAATATCGCAATGGCTATTTGCTTTCGCTCAGAAACAAATAGCCGTGTGAAAAATCTAATATATGATTTTTCACACTATCCTCCCATTCTACAGTTGATATATAATCATAAGTATATTGGCAATCTCATCGTCATTTATAATGATATGAAATGTTTTTTCAATCGGTCTGAAAATCCTGAGCAGTTCCCTGAATTCCTTATCATACTTTGAAAGTATCATTTTCTTCCTCGGGTTCGTCGCCGTAGGCTCCTTTGCAATAAGACGGTCAATGCAGCAGGAAATATGAATCAGCAGTCCCGCTTCCGTATCCAGCGACAGCTCGGAAATCTCCGAATTTATTACTCTCAGCGTCTCAGGCAGCAACTTTCTCAATTTATCTGTATTTACATAACAAAGCTGCTCTCCCAGATAATCAAACATTGCATTGTAATCAATTCGCGACTTTGCTTCCTTCTCCAGACAAAGAAGCTTTGGAAGTCCGTCCTTTCTGACGCTGAAAACCTCGCTGATTGAAATAAAGGGTATTGAAAACAGCTGCGGGTCAAAGGTTCCCACAACACAGTTAATAATACCGTTCCGCATAAGCTTTCTGAATTCCTGCGAAAGCACATCTCTTTCGCTATACGACATTGCGATAACTTCCGTATCCTTAAGCTGTCCGTTCCTTTCAATATACCGCTTAAGCTCCTCCGCACTTCCCTTGCCCGTCGTGCAAAGCGTTACGATATAATTATTCCTGAATGCGCCGACTGCTCCGACATTCTTTATCGCACTGCGCAATACCATATCAGCGTTATCCTCAGTCATGGTTCTGCGTGCAAGCTCAATTCCGATTGTCGTAACAGGCATCGGAATCTGTCTTATAGGAATGTCAAGCTCCTCCTCAATCTCCGACAGCATTTCAGGCAGGGAGCCGCTGTCGTATACAACCAGAACCCCTTTTCCTCTGTTTATCCCCGCAATGTACTCCTTCAGCGCCTCATAGGTTTCAACAGAATTTTTATCGCCGGTCAGCTCGTACGGAAATACATTATCCCATTTTGTCATTCCCGTAATAGCCTTAACTATAGCCGTCGCAATTCCTTCTCCGTAAAGCGCATACAGAATAACCGGCTTTCCGCTCTGCGGCAGCTCCTCATTTTCAAAGCAGAGAAACATAGTAATCAGGATTATCTCACCCATTGCAAGCTCTATATCATATTCCTTCGCAAGCCTCTCTGCAAATTCCGCACTCAGCAGATATTCCCTTTTATGGTTTCCGAGAATATCTGCTATCCGGCTCTTATCAGGCTGCTCCGGCTCTCTCCTTCCGGCTATTACCGCATTCAGATGAAGACACAGACCGTAAAAAACAGAGTCCGACAGCTTCCTGTCAAGATGCGCTTCCGCATCCTTCAAAAACTGTTCAACCAATTGAATCAGCTTTGCGTCTGCCAGCGCCTCAAGCTGACTCTTATCCCCCACATCACGCAGCAGATCCTTCTGATATTCTCCAAACGACCGCTCAACCTCCGCACTCAGAATCAGACCTATTTCATCCTCCTCAAATCCGGTCTCGTTAAGCGTCGCAGCCTTCTTATTCAATTTGTCATACAGACTGTTCTTATCGGACGCACTTACACTGACGGTCTTACCGTCAAAAATGTAGCTTTGGTCCGAAGAAATCAGCTCGTCGATTTCTCTCCTGTACAAGTGATACCTTAAAAAGCCCTTCCTTACCGGATTTGCAAAATCACCCGCAAACAGCCTTATATCCTCTTTGTTTTTATACTCCCTTACATAGGCGTTGGCGCAGCCGATTTTTATATCACCCTTCAGCTGATAATAATTGGCTTCGCATTCATAAAGCAGCAGGCACCGCATCAGTTCACTGCGAATAATAAGAGTCCTCCCAATTCGTGCCGCTTCCTTTTGCAGCAGCTTCTTTACCATCTCAAACCGTTCGCTGACCGGTCGCTGCGAAAGAGCCGGAAGCTCAATCTGTATCGGAAACTCCGCAAGAAACTCATCCGGCAGACAGCCACGGTCCGTACAGCTCACAATCAATGCATAATTACGCTCCTTCGAACGCACATATTCAAGTACCTCTTTTCGTGCACGGCTGCTGAGAAACTGTATATTATCAAGAAAAACCACCCCATTGGATGCCTTCTTCCAAATTTCTGCAAGCTCCTCCGCAAGATGCTCCTTCGAACGATAATCGTGACAATCAACCCGGATAAACGGCGAATTTTGAGGAAGTACAGCCTGCTCAACCGCAAACTGATACATTCGCTTCGCCATACGGCTTTTTCCCGTTCCCCGCGCACCTACCAGCATCGAATTAAGCGCTTTTTCGGGATATAACACAGCCGCCTTCGCAAGCTGTATCGCGCGCTTTAAGCTGCCGTCATGCCCCGTAAGATCAGAAAAGCAGTCATTGCCTTCTGCATTTTCAGCATGAATAATCCCATAAAGAACCGGTCTTCCGTTCCTCTTTTGAATTCTCCCCTCCGAAACGAGCAGATTCAGCGCACTACTCACATTTGTTCGCTGGAGCTCCAGTGCATCCGCTATATACGAGGTTGAAACTCCGCCGCCACGCTCCTCATTATCATGAAGCTTTATAAAGTCATATACTTTTTCTTTGTTCGATTTCATAGGACCCCTCTCCTTTTCTCTATCTTCGTATACCTACGATATACCTATTCCGTATGCCGGCGATATATTACTACTGTATACCCAAAGAAAACTATACACTTTATACACTCGATAATCTATCATTTTCTTCAAAAATCGTCAAAATTCGCAGTGTATAGGTTTTAAAGCCTATTTTTTATACAATAACGCAAAAAATGGCAACCCGCCTGCCGGAAAATTCCTCAATTTCCCATTACAATCGGATTGCCATATGATGTTATTCGACAAAATACGCGAAAGTGTATAATTAATTACGCTCATGTCTCAAAGTGTATAATAAATGCTTCGTGCAGAAAGCCCGTTCCCGCTATACAAAAAATGTCCCTTTATGATTTCATCAACCATAAAGGGACACTCTGCATTGTCGTTTAAATTACTTAAGAGTAACCTTAGCTCCAACTTCCTCAAGCTTCTTCTTGATTTCGTCAGCTTCTGCCTTGCTAGCGCCTTCCTTGATAACCTTGGGAGCGCCATCAACAGCATCCTTAGCTTCCTTGAGGCCAAGACCGGTGATTTCACGAACAACCTTAATAACCTTAACCTTCTCTGCGCCAACTTCTGTTAACTCAACGTTGAACTCTGTCTTCTCTTCTGCCTCTGCACCTGCTGCAGGACCAGCTGCTACAACAACACCTGCTGCTGCGCTAACGCCGAACTCTTCTTCACAAGCCTTAACTAACTCGTTAAGCTCTAAAACTGTCATGCTCTTTATAGCATCGATAAACTCTACTGTAGTCATTATAATTTCCTCCGTTTTTATAATTTGATATTACGCATTTTCGCCCTGCTTCTCAGCAATCTGATTAAGCACACGAGCGAAGTTTGTGATGGGTGACTTCATGCTGCCGAGGAGTCTGGAAATAAGAACATCCTTTGAAGGAATCTTTGCGATAACTTCCATTCCTGCTGCATCATAGTAAGTTCCCTCGATAACGCCTGCCTTGAATTCAAGAGCAGGTGCTGTCTTCATGAAATCAGATAAAACTCTGCCGGGTGCTGTAGCGTCTGAATCGCTGAAAGCAACGGCAGTAGGTCCTTCAAGAACCTGGCCGAGCTGCTCAAAATCCGTTCCTGCAAAAGCTCTCTTTAAGAAAGTGTTCTTGTATACCTTGTATACAACACCGGCTTCTCTGAGCTTCTTACGAAGTGCGGTATCCTGCTCAACCGTCAAGCCGCAATAATCAACAACAACAACGCCCTTTGCTGAATCAGCATAGTTCTTGATCTCGTCGACAATGGGGGCTTTAAGTTCAACCTTAGCCATGATATATACCTCCTTATAGTTTCATTGGGAAGCAATTATAATTAAAAACTGCTCCCCCGCCAGTGACAGGGAAGCAGTATTCGTATATCAAATACAAGCAACTGTATCCTCGGTAGGCGCTGCGCTTACACCTTACGGTACCTACTGTCTACGGGCAGATGTTATAAATATTCTATTCACAACACGGATTAAGATATCACGTTATCCGAGCTTTGTCAATAATGTTTTTAAATATTATGCATTAAACTTTGAAGCGTTAAGCTTGATTCCGGGGCCCATTGAAGAAGCAATTGTAGCACTCTTAACATATGTTCCCTTTGCAGCTGCGGGCTTAGCCTTGATTAATGCACTGATAAGTGTGTTGAGGTTATCAGCAAGCTGCTCCTCTGAGAAAGAAGCCTTTCCAACAGGGCAGTGGATAATGTTTGTCTTGTCAAGTCTGTACTCAATCTTACCTGCCTTAATATCCTTAACAGCCTTGGTAACGTCCATAGTAACGGTACCTGCCTTAGGGTTAGGCATGAGACCCTTAGGTCCGAGAACACGTCCTAAACGACCAACAACACCCATCATATCAGGTGTAGCAACAACTACGTCAAACTCAAACCAGCCTTCGTTCTGAATCTTGGGAATGAGCTCATCGCCACCAACGTAATCAGCACCTGCTGCCTCTGCCTCAGCAACCTTGTCGCCCTTAGCAAAAACAAGTACTCTTACTGTCTTACCGGTTCCGTGAGGTAATACAACCGCACCACGAACCTGCTGATCAGCGTGACGTCCGTCAACTCCGAGTCTGAAATGAGCTTCAATTGTCTCATCAAACTTAGCGATAGATGTCTTCTTAACTAAACTGCATGCCTCGTTAACATCATACTGTACTGTACGGTCAACAAGCTTTGCAACCTCAATATATTTCTTTCCTCTTTTCATGATTCAACCTCCCAGTGGTATTATCGGGTTACCCCGTATTATTATGGGGTTACCCCGTAGTATTATGGGGTTATTTACCCTTCCACTTTTTCTATGATTATATGATTAAAAATTAGTTGTAGTTGTATTAGTCCTCAACAACGATTCCCATACTTCTTGCTGTACCGCAAATCATACTGGTTGCAGCTTCAAGGCTTGCTGCATTAAGATCAGGCATCTTTAACTCAGCAATCTTCTCAACTTCTGCCTTCTTAATCTTTGCTACCTTGTTCTTGTTAGGCTGACCTGAAGCGGTCTTAATGTTGCATGCCTTCTTTAAAAGAACTGCAGCAGGGGGGGTCTTTGTGATGAAGCTGAAGCTTCTGTCAGCATATACAGTAATAACAACAGGGATAATTAAATCACCCTTATCTGCTGTCTTAGCGTTGAATTCCTTAGTAAACTGTGCAATATTGACACCATGCTGACCAAGAGCGGGACCTACCGGAGGAGCCGGGGTAGCCTTTCCAGCTGGAATCTGTAATTTGATATAACCTGTAACTTTCTTAGCCATTTTAAAAATCCTCCATAAAACCTTTCACTTATCTTTCTACCTTAACGTCTGTGAAACTAATCTCAACAGGTGTTTCTCTGCCGAACATATCGATATTTATTGTAACCAGCTGCTTTTCGGTATTAATCTTCTTAATGATTCCCTGCATGTTTTCCCACGCACCTGAGGTAATGGTAACGGTATCTCCTTCCTCGAAATCAACAATGATTTCATCCGGTCTGAAGCCCATACTCTTCATTTCCTCTTCCGTAAGCGGCACCGGCTTTGATCCGGGACCGACAAATCCCGTAACTCCGCGTGTATTACGCACAACGTACCATGTATCATCATTCATGATCATATTAAGCAGTACGTAGCCCGGAAACATCTTCTTCTGAACCTTTTTCTTTACACCGTTCTTAACTTCGATTACATCCTGCAGCGGAACTGATACTTCTAATATCTGGTCTTGAAGCTTTCTGTTTTCAATAGTTTTCTCAATATTCGCTTTGACCTTGTTCTCATACCCTGAATAGGTATGTACAACATACCAATTAGCTTCTGCCATATTTACCTCATTCCCGTTAATTAAACAATAACTTTGTCGATACCATACTTAATAAGTGCATCAAGTAATGCAATTCCAAGACCAAGTAAAACAGAAATGACAACAACAGCAAAGGTCTCTTTTCCTAAAGTTTTCTTGTCCGGCCATGTAATCTTCTTGAACTCGGACCTGATTCCCTTGAACCAACTCTTCTTCGCCGGCTTTGCAGCCACGTTGTTAGTAGTTTCTCCCATAGAGTACCTTCCTTTCTACTACTTGGTTTCCTTGTGCATCGTATGCGCCTTGCAGAATCTGCAATACTTCTTGGTTTCCATTCTGTCAGGATGATTTTTCTTTTCTTTCGTCATGTTGTAATTACGTTGCTTGCATTCTGTACATGCCAATGTAATCTTTACTCGCACAACTTCCACCTCCGTCTTCTTTACTCATGAGCAATGTGGTATGTTGCTCACGGCATATCATATAGTTACCTGCGACAGCATATGTCTATACAGAAATCTGAATACACAAAAAAAAGACTGTCACCAGCCTTTTGACTATATCACAGAATAAATAGCGCGTCAAGGACTTTTTATCCTCACATAAGCCGAATGCAAATGTCTGGAATTTTCTAATTAACACTTGCTATAATTAATATAAAACATTAGAATTAGTATACTATCAGCGCGAGGATTATTCAATGAAAAAAATAATTGCTCTGTTTTTATCTTTATTAATATGTACAAACACACTCCCTGCACACGCCGGTGTGGCAGGAGGCATAAATACCGACCGGGCTTCTGCCCACGGTTTTGTTTCGGTTTCCGAGGAAGCTGCGGGCACAGTCATTATCATAACCTGGGAGGACGGCTTTCCCGCCGAAGCACATTCGGAGATTCTCGGTGAATACGATATTATGTCCTTTGTCAGCTTTGATGATAAGGACTTCTCCATTCTGGAGCTTCCCCCCGATACAGATGCCGCTGCTCTCTGCAACGCATTATCGGAGGAGGACGGAATTGTATGCGCCGAACCCGACAGCGGAACTCTGCTCTGTGCAGCTACCGACGATTATTACAGCTCCACCCAGTGGTGGCTCGATAATACAGGCAGCTACAGTCAAATCGAAGGTGCATCCGAGATAATTATGAATTCAACTCCCGGAATCGACATCGACGGCCCTGAGGGGTGGGAATTCTATAATTCAGATCCTGACCCCAAGAGAAGTGTTATTATCGCTGTTATTGATACCGGTATCGACTATACGCACCCTGAGCTTACAGACAGCATGTGGTGTAATTATGCCGAAATTGCCGATAACGGAATCGATGATGACGGCAACGGATATATAGACGATTTCTACGGCTGGGATTTCTACAACGGCGATTCAAGCATCTGCCACTATTATTATAATGAGCAGCTTAATGCCAATCTGTCATCGCCGCTCGACTGTGACGACCACGGAACACACTGTGCCGGAATAATTGCCGCAAAGGCAAATAACGGCATCGGCATTGCAGGCATTGCTTCCGTCGGCGATATAAAGCTTATGTCACTCAAGATACACGGCGGTCCCGATAAAAAGGGCAGCATTTCGGATGCAATCAAGGCAATAAAATATGCAGAGATGATGGGTGCCGAAATATGCAATATGAGCTGGGGTTCATATACAAAAAGCACCTCTCTCTACACGGCAATCGAACGCTCACGTATGCTTTTCATTGCCGCAGCAGGCAACGACGGCAGCAATAATGATTTGCAACCGCTTTACCCCGCCTGCTTTGAGCTCGACAATATTATCTCGGTAGGCTATGTTGACCCTACCGGAGAAATGGCCTACGAATCAAATTACGGTGCCGGAAGCGTTGATGTTGTAGCACCAAGCACAAATGTATTCAGTACCTTTGTCGGTACCTATTCCACACTGAGCGGTTCCTCCATGGCAGCACCGCAGGTATCCGCAATTGCGGCACTCCTCTACTCCTGCAGCAACGGACTCTATGCCTCAAACGCAAGGGAAATCATCCTTGCAGGCTGCAAGCCGCTTGATTCTCTTAAAGGCTTTGTCGGTGCCGGGCTCCCGAGTCTTCTGAATACTCTTGCAATGAAGAGTCTGCTGCTCAATGATTTTGATGCACCTACCGCAGAAATACATAAGCATTATTACGACAACTCATTTTTGCTTACCATGCAGCCCGAGGACATCGGAACCTCCGGACTCCATCTGATACGGTACTACAACGGACGCCGGACCTGTGATGATTTCAAAAACGGAACCTCAGGCACTGTTGTTACCGACAATAACGTACTGCTTTCAAAATCCGGAAGATATACCTTCTACATAAGCGATAAAGCCGGTAATTATACACTTAAGGATTTCATGGTAATTGAGGATATTATTCCTCCCGCCGTATCATCATGCGCAATCACGGTTAATGACAGCCGCGACACCATTACCATATCTGCCGGGGTTAAGGATAATCAGAGCGGTATCAAGGCAGTAAGATATACAAAGGGCTTTTATGACAAAGCAGACTTCCCCTTTGCTTCTGCAGAGGAGGTTCCTGTCGGCGAAAACGGGCAGATAATGATTACGGTACACGAAGAAGGTACCTACACCATCTGTGTAACAGATTACAGAGGAAATAAAACCATTAAGCATGTAATGGCATATATAAGAAAGGCTACGGATATTTCGCTGAATAAGCGAAGAAGAGTAATGACCGTCGGCTGGACCTTTAAGCTTGAGGCAGAGCTGACGCCCCTTTATTCGACAGATACGGTAAGCTTCAAAAGCTCTGATGAGAGCATTGCCGTTGTTGACAGCTTTGGCGAAATAACAGCTATTTCACCGGGAGTCGTTATGATAACCGCCGTTACATGCGGCGGCAAAACAGCCGAGTGCGAGATAACCGTACAAGAAGCTGAGAACTGATGATTCCCGTTATAAACCCTGAAACGGCACCCGCCGCAACAAGAAACGGAAGATAGTATATAACTGCATCGCCCGTAACAAGGCACGCCACTGCTATCTGACCCATATTATGAGCAACTCCGCCCGCTACGCTTACGCCTGCGGGCGAAAGCTTTTTTATGCGGGAAAGAATAAGCATGACAGTAAGACTGAGAACCGCTCCGGCAAGGCTGTACAGCATCGAAAACATACCTCCGAAGGTAATTCCCGCAAGCACTACCTTTACCAGACTGAGACCTGCAGCCTCCTTTTTTCCCAGCAGATACAGCGCGGTAATAATCGAAATATTCGAGAATCCCGGCTTAATCCCCGGAATCCCCGCAAACACAGGCAGTAAGCTTTCAAGATATCCCAGAATAAAGGCAAGCGCAATTAAAACACCGAGCAGAGCAATTCTGCCGGTGCTTTTTTGCTTACTCTTACTATTTGAAGAAATGCTATTTTTCAATAGAGCCTCCTCCGCAACAGGAAAACGTATGTAAAGCTGCTGCTTTAATTATCTTGCTATACTGTCGATTAAACTCCCGCCGTCTCCGGCAACCACCTTTACCGAAATGCGGTTCGGAAGACAGATTATGCTTTCTCCGCTCCGATTTACGGGAGAATGCTTTACACATATGCCATCCGGACATTCTGCCGACAGCATACTTGCATAGCCGTCTTTTATTTCAAGAACATCCGTACCATTTGTTCCTTCTATTGTAATAATCCGATTCTCATACAGACTATACTCCCCGACCGCTACGCCGTCAACCGCTATCACAACCGCAGTACCCGCATCCGCCGCCAAAAACCGGTATGCAAAAAAACAGACGGCGGACAACAGAAGAAGACCTGCCAGAAGCAGCAAATCCGTTTTCTTCAGTCTAAATCCACCGTCTTCGAATTTCATTATATTCTCCATTCCGAGCATTTTACTCTGCCGATTTCATTGCCTCGATTGCAGATATCTTAGTTGCCCTGCGCGCCGGAAGGTATCCCGACAGAATACCGACTGCGATTGCGAAGGCCGCAGCAAGAAACGGCAGCCAGAACGGAATAACGGAAAAGTCCGAACCCTCCGCAACACCGACGCTTCCGCTCATCAGCGAAGCGAAAATATCCTGACCGTATGTATTAATCGCCCACGAAGCAAGATAGCTCAGTCCGACACCTATTATGCCGCCGATAAGTCCTATAAGCCCCGCCTCAAACAAAAACAGCTTCTTAACATCGACAACCTTGCATCCGAGCACCTTCATAATACCGATTTCCTTTGTACGCTCATATATTGACATAATCATGGTATTGGCGATATTTATCGCAGATACCAGCATGGCAATGCCTCCGATTGCACCGAGTACAATCTGCAGCATTTCAGAGGTTTCCTGCATCGGCTCTATGTACTGCATATCACTGCTCGATTTGTATCCGAGCAGCTCTATTGTATCCTGCACCTCGGTAACATTATTCATGTTATCGACATTTATCCTGATGGTCTCATACTGGCTAAGCGATGCAAGCGCCTTTTTACGGTCATCAACCTTCAGCGTATTGGCATATTTCTGGTACATTTCCTTATATAAATCGATATCTACAAAGGTGTACCACGAAGCCTCCGAATATGCGCCTTCGCTTCCCGAAATCTTTTTTCGCTGCGCTACCTGAAACGAGTATTCCTTCTTACGCTCATTCTGCTGGTACTCACTGAACTTGATTTCAAGCTTATCATGTTCAAAATCAAACTCTTTTGTTTTCGAGGTTCTTCCGTCCCAGTAATAGAATTCATTATTAAGTGACTCCGAGCCGAAATAAAGTGTTCCGGCAAGCGCCTCTTCCTTTGTCGGATAGGTTCCGTCTTCAAGTACCGGATAACCGAATTCCTCGTAGCAGTCCATATCCATAACCATCAGATTCGGCCATGACTGATACTTGCCGCTGTAGAACTGGGCAGACCAGCAGTACAGAATCGGGGTAACCGCTTTTACGTGCTCGATTGCCTTCAGCTGCTCCACAACATCATCATTAAGCGTCTGCTTTGTACTGGACCAGCTTCCGTCTTCGTTTTCCACATACTGATTTGAGCTTACATCAATCACAGTCATGCTTCCGTTCTGCATGATTGATTTTTCAAAGCTCTCGTTCATACCGATACCGATTGAAAACATTACAACAATGGAAATTGTACCAATAATAACACCGATAACGGTAAGCGCCGTTCGCGCCTTCCTGCGCAACAGATTACGCAGCCCCATCTTAACCAGGTCACTAATCTTCATATACGTCCAATCCCTTTTTAGCCTTCAATTTCGCAAACAGTATTCCAAGCCCTACGCTTACCGCAAGCGCAAGTGCAAACATGCCGGAAATAAACCAGATGCTGCCCATAGGATTAAAGGAGCCGGTTTCCGCCTCTCCCATTCCTACCTCTTCAAACATGTCGCCGTACATATCGCCATATTCATCTACGGCAAATGAACTATCGAAATATACATCTTCAACCATAGCTTTATTCTCCCTTCATCACCAACGGACTATTCTTCCTCGTCTTCCTTATCATAAATCTTTCTAAGCTTCTTTTTCTTGATTCCGATTGCAATCTTGTAGGTGACAGGAGTTACAATCACAATAATTCCGCCGATAATAACAAGGAACAGCCAGAGCTGCATGATGTCTTCCTCAACCGGCTCTTCATCAAAAACGGGAATTCCCATGTCTCCCCACATTCCGGGGTCTTCAAAGCCCATATCCATTCCGCCCGGTTCTTCAACATAATAGCTGAAATCCGATGAGAGTGTTACTTCGTCACCGTTACTGTCTTCAAAATGAACAGTCAGTGTACCGAGAGCCTCGCCCGCAATAAGCGGAACAACCTGAGGATTTATGTATTCCTGTCCATAGCCCGAAACAGCACCGATATAGCTCATCTCACTGTTATTGGCAAGGCAGAAGTCTCCCTCTACCGTAATATATACATTTCCGAGAGTCGACTTACCCATGTTATAGAATTCAAAGCTTAAGTCAACGGTATCTCCGACATATACGGTATCCCATGCATCAATACGGATATTCTCAATAACCGGACGGTAATTCTCTGTTGCACGGAGCTTTACGATATTCTCCTCAGATACTCCGCCCTTCTCAAGATCGGTCTCTGACATCTCGTCATACTCATATTCTACCAAAAGTCTGATGCTGTAATCTCCCGTAGCCGCATCCGACCTTGTTTTGAGGTTTATTGTCTCCTGTGCCTCTGCACCGGCCTCTATCTCCTCAATATAGAAAATATTCGTTCCCTCGGTAGGTGCAAAAATGCCCTCATCCTGAGTAAGCGTAATCTTTATATTCTTTGCCGATTTATTGGTATGTGTGTTTTTAAGGCAGAAATTAAAGTTAAAGGTTGAACCTGCCTTAAGAATCTCCTCGTCGGTACCGAAGGTGCTTATAATAAGCTTCGGCTTTCCGATATTCTTCTGTGACTCAAGGTTGTTCTCAACATTAAGTATGTAAAACTGCTCTGAACCGCTTGCTTCCTTATTGCTTACGGTCATAAAATCGTAGCCTACCGAAAGGGTATGAAGACCCTCTGCTATTTTCTCGCCAACCTTAAAGGTCATGCTGACCTTCTTTGTTTCTCCCGCAGCAAGCTCTCCCACACGTACATAGGGATTAGAGCTTATCGGCTCAAAGCTCATTGATGAAAGCTCTTTTCCGTAAAGCTTTACATCCGAAACAGATGCGTTTCCGGGATTGGTAAGGTCAAAGGATACCGTTATCTGCTCTCCCGCCTGCGGAATCGCAGGGCTCTGGGAAACATTACTTATCATAAGCTTATCGGTGGTAACCGCACCGCTTACGTACATTGTCATATTAGCCGGAGTTCTTGCATTACCCCAGTTATCGGTATAGGTTGCCTTAAATCCGATTTCATAAAGACCCGGAGCAAAGCTCTCGGAAACATTAATCGGAATCTCAATCTGCTTTGTCTCTCCCGCAGCGATTTTATTAAGCTGTATTCCGTCACTTGTAAAGTTCTTTGTAAGTCCTGATGCAGCATCAAGACCGGTAGGAGTAATAATTACATCATAAGCATCCGTCTCGCCTGTATTTGCCACGGTAAGACTCAGATTATCAAGAGTTCCCGGGGTAAGCTGCTTATAGTTATCCTCTGTTGTCAGCTCGATAAGCGAAGCCCCCGACCAATTCATGATATTAACATACACACTGTAGGTAAAGGGGCCCTTCTCCGCGCCCGTCTCATCCTGACAGGTAATTGTTGCAGTAAGCTTCTGCAAGCCTACCTCAGCATTGGGAAGCACCCTTACAGGAACCGTTACGCTCTTACTTTTCTTGCCGTCAATGCTGCCTATTTTTATGTTCTCAAGCTGATAATCCGGAATAATTCCGCTCGCACCGAAATCAACCGTAAGATATGAATTAACCGCCTTAACAGCACCGTTATTTGCTATATCGAAAACAAACTCAAAATAGTTGTCGGGATATACGTCAAATTCATTATATATAATCTCGTTGAGATAAAGCTGAATCGGATCCAGCTGATTGGGTGTATATGTATTAAATGTCAAAAGTGTTTCATTATTAATTACCGAATAGCCGTCCATGTATATGGTACCGGTACCCTTAACATAAATATTATGATATCCGATTTCCGCATTATCGCTTGCGGTTACGTCAAATTCAATGCTTATGTTTGAATTGTAATGAATATTAATAGTTGCGCCGCTAAGCTCATTTCCCGTTACATGGTTAACAAGCTTTATATTGCTTATTGTAAAGCGCGCCGAGTCATCGGGAACAACATTAATCGAATAAAGAGTAAGAGAGCTGCCCGTTGTCCTTATCGGAACAGAAATATGCGTTGTCTCTCCCGCCGGGATTTCAAGATTAAGGTCATTGAGATTCTCCGGTCTCAGATATTCATTTGCTGCCACCTTCTGTACGGTCGCCAAAGACAGCGCCAGTACAAATACCATAAGGGCTGCTGCCAGCCTACTTAATTTCTTCATCATTTCCTCCTGTCTGCCCCTCAGGCATCTCATCATTCTTCACTTCTATGCTCTGGATTTTCCCATCCATAATATGTATTATTTTGTCAGCATATTCGGAAAGCTTCCGGTCATGCGTTACCATAACAATGGTCTGTTTATTGCTCACGGCAATTTCCTTTATCAGATCCATTATTTCCGTTGTTGTTCTTGAGTCAAGATTTCCCGTCGGCTCATCCGCAAAAACTATCTCAGGCTTAGCCACAAATGCCCTCGCTATTCCGACTCTCTGCTGCTGTCCGCCGGACATCTCCTTCGGCTTATGCTTAAGTCTTGTCTTCAGCCCGACCTTAACCAGCATATCCCTAGCCATCTTCCTGCGCTTTTTGGCAGGAACCCTTTTAAATACCAGCGGGAATTCAACATTTTCCTGCGCAGTCATCGAGCCCAGCAGGTTATAGGACTGGAATACAAATCCCAGATGATCCTGTCTGAACTTTGCCAGCTTGTTTTCATTCATCTTACTGATGGATTTTCCCTTAATCAATATTTCCCCTGAGGTGAGCTTTTCAATGCCCGCCATAAGATTAAGGAGCGTAGACTTTCCGGAACCCGAGGTTCCGAGAAGGCAGCAGAATTCACCGCGACGTATATCAAAGCTGACACCATCTACGGCACGAATCCGTTCACGACCCATGTGGTAGATTTTTCTGGCATTCTTAACCTCAATTAAAATGTCGTTATTTTCCTTCATTTCCTCCCTCATTCTCCCTTTAGCGACCATATAGTCACTATATTAAGCAACCTCATTATTAGACGAGTTTGCCGTAAAAAAGTTCATTAATTTATTTGTAAATTAATGTAGATCTTAACTATACTCCTATTAATATTAAGTGTAAAGATATAACTTTTTAAGATTCTATTAATATTCTCTTTCACACTAAAGCTCCGGCAGATAAATCCGCGGATAATTATACAAAAAAACAGACCCTGTACACCGGTATAAACCAAAGCTTCTCAGGGTCTGTCATAATTCATGTCACTATTCGGCAGCTTCAATGTAGGTCTTAATGCACTTTACTGCATTATCGATTCCTACCAGACTGCTTCTCAGAGAAAGATGATAGTTCTTGGCATCTCCCCATTTCTCACTTGTATGGAAATGGTAATAGTTTGACCTTCTCTTATCAATCTTTTGAATGTTATCCTCTATTTTGTCAGGCGACATATTATTTACACGAATCGCACGCTCAATGCGGAAAGGTAAATCAGCCCATATGAAAACACTGATTACATTATCCATTTTTCTAAGAACATAATCGGCGCAGCGTCCGACAATTACGCACGGACCTTCTGCCGCCACTTTTCTTATGACATCTGCCTGAGCAAGATAAATTCTGTCATCAAGCGATAAATGTGAATATCCTATTTCCTGATTACCGTAAGTTGTCATTCCTCTTGCAATGGAATAAAGAAGGCTGCTTGTTGCCCTGCTCTCTGCATTTGCAAAGGCAGCTTCTGCAAATCCGCTCTCCTTTGCAGCTCTCATAATAAGCTCATTATCATAAAAAGGAATTCCCAGCTGCTCTGCCAGCTTCCGTCCTATCTCACGTCCTCCGCTTCCGTACTGTCTGCTTATGGTTATGACCTTATTCATAATTCTCACCCTCCCGTCGCATAAGTTCAGTTGTTTACATGCCAATCGTCTCACTGATAACAGAACTGATTTCGTTATATATCCCCGACAGCCTTTCCATCCCCGCAACAGCAGTATCGGGATTTCCTGCCCGGAATTCATTCACCATGGCTGAAGATGCTTCGTACAGAGGAGTCAGGCCAAGATTTCCGCTCACTCCTTTCAGAGTATGCACACTCCTGCAGGCCTCCTCATAATCACCCTCCGTGATATTAGCGCTGAGCTTTGCATAGCTTTCATCTGTCAGGAACTTCTTTAAGAACTTCATGTACATCGCTTCGTTGTTAAGGAAGCGTTCCAATGCAGATTCAACATCACATCCGCATCCTTTTAATTCAGAAATCGTTCTGTTCACAATTTTATCTCCATGTATTTTCTTGATTGATGTATGTATTTTCTTATACTTATTTTATCTTATTTACAGTATATAGGCAAGCACAAATTTACCATTCAGAAAAGTCTTTCGCGTTACGGCACACAAATATTCACTGAGCGCGGTCGCATAAGTGACATTTTTCCAAACGCGCGAGTGCGCATCCTCACGGAGCTTTTTTACTTTATAGGAAATAGAACTTTCCTGTAAAGCAAAAAAGCCCTGAATAATCAGGGCTTTAACAATGCGGAGTAAGAGACTTGAACTCTCACGTCTATTGACACATGATCCTTAGTCATGCCTGTCTGCCAATTCCAGCAACTCCGCATGCCTCGCTTTCCTCAGGCAATGCCTTTCGTCAACGCGCTAGATTATAATAGCATCGAATATCGAAAATGTCAACAACATTTTTAAAATATTTTTTCGATTCCGAAATAACCTTATCCGCGCTAATCAAGATACTCGTCTTCTTCCTCTGCTTCAAGCTCCTCGTCCTCACTGTACGGAGCATAGACAAGCATGTATGTACCGGTTTTGAAGATCATGACCTCCATAATATTATCATCAACTATTTCCTTGTTCATCTTACCGACAATCGTTTTCCTGTTGGGAGTATAGTAAAGCTCCGTATATTCGACATCGAAGTGTCGCGGCAGCTTTATCCTGATTGTCAGCGGCAGCTCAAGCTCGTAATCCTCTTCCGTAAAGCCATAGGTAAAGCCTATGTATTCACCGTCTTCGATTTCAAGCTTATTATATACCTTTTCCAGAACACTGAGCTTCAACGACCGTCCTGTAACCGCATCCTCAGGCAGGTATGAGGGGATAGCCGTAGTTACGGTGCCCTTGCTGCTGCCGTTTGTAATATTGAATACCGAAACATAATCAAAATTCGGCTCCATAACCTCAGTACCGGTTATCAGCACCGTTGCAGAAAGTGCATCATAATACACTCTTACCGTATTTGCACCGACATATTTGATTTTTCTTGAATAAACCGTAAAGTCCTCAACCTGCTCTTCCTTATGGTTATTGAACATTACATAAACGCGCAGGTCCTTTGGATTAAACTCCTTGCCGACTACAATATCCTCACCCTTATATTCGGCACGCATCGAAAGCGCCCGGCGTTCAAGAACATTGACCGAGACGGTTGCCTTCATCCCCCTGTAGCTGACTGTTATTGTCTGGGTTCCCGTTTTATCAAACGATGTGGTCGCAAGCTTGTAGGTATTTATCCGCTCTGAGCTTCTGTCCGCATAAATTGCTGTGACGGTAAGCTTATTTCTGTCTATTTCCTCATCGGTGATAAGAGTTCCGCCGGAATAATAGACTGTCAGATTTGTAATTGCCTTTGCCGCGGAAACATTAACGGTAACGCTGGTCTCAAAGTCCCTGTAGTCAATAGTAACCTTCTGGGTACCCGGAACAGTAAACTCGTCTATGGAAAAGCCGTAGCCTTCGCTTATTATTGAGGTAGTATTATCGGCATAAACAGCCTTAACCGTTATCTCCTTAGGAGAAATCATATTGCCGACACTGTATTTTGTCCTGCTCAGCGTAGCGGTTATCCTGACCATTGCCTTACCGGTTACATTAAAGGTCGCCGTATATCCTTTATAGACAAGCGCCATTTTGTTTACGCCCGATTTGCTTACAACCTTATCGGATATTGTATAATCCGTTACCTTAACATAGGTTCCGTCAGAATAATATGCATATGCAACAATTTTGCCGGTATCTATCTTCTCGCCGACAATTACGGCACCTCCCGTATAATACGCGCTGACTGCTACCAGATATTTTTCCGGAACCGGAGTAGGCGTAGGTGTCACGGTTGCTGCCGACACCGGCACGGCCGCTCTGCAAAGACCGCCGGAAAGGACAATAAAAGCGAAAGCAATTATACCGATTATCCATGCAATTGATTTTTTGTCCGACTTTTTCATCATGCCCAACCTCCGTATTATTATGGTTTCAACACCGCTCATACTCTAAAATGCATACTTTAAATATATATCGGCATAAATCTGCCAAAGCTTTAGCTGCACGTATGGTTGCAGCCACCCTTACATAACCAAAAACGGCAGCTGATGGTCACATCAACTGCCGGTCAGGATGCGGAAAAAGGGACTTGAACCCTCATGATATTGCTATCACACGGACCTGAACCGTGCGCGTCTGCCATTCCGCCATTTCCGCAAATGCATCTTTAAACTGCTGCCAAGAAATTATAGCACAGCCCCCCTAAGGAATGCAAGTATTAATTTATTTTATTGCTCAGTCAAATAAAGACACCAAAAAATCCCATAAGAAGAAACGCCATTCTACCGTCTTTTTCTCCTCAAACAGCGAATTGTAGGTCTCCTCATCAAGCATCCCGGCAAGCTTTTTCTTCGCCTCCTCCGGAACATGCCCTTCTTCGTTTTCATAGAAACAGAGCCCCGGAAACACAAGGCACCACCAGTTTGCCCCTTTAGCATCACCAAGCTCCACGCACAGCGCATCATAGCTTCCCTCGGGAAAGGTCATATCCCCATAGGTTTTGACGGGAAAGTTTCTTTCCTCCATAAGACATCTGCTCCCGTAGCTCATGCCGCAGCATTTAAGAACCCCGTCGGCAACCGCTTTAATTTCATCCAGCCTCGACTCTATTATTTCAAAGGCCTCCTCCTTTGTATAAACCTCCTGCAGATATTGCGAAAGGTAGGCATTTACGGCATCCCTTACACGGAGCTTAACCTCTTGATCCTCTTCTTCATCACTGTTTGCAATAACATGCAGCCTGATAATTTCACCCGCAACCTTCTGATATACCGGCGGACTTCCGAGCTCCTTTACAAATCCGATTACACCCGAATAAAATGCGTAAATGAGCAGACTGCAGCAGATAATATATGTAAGACTGTAATTCTTCAATATTCTCCTCCCGATTCATTAAGAGATATCTAATTTATTCCCCCGTTTATCTTGCTTTATTCATGCAGTAAAGGTATAATTACGCAAGTATTAACAGTTACCGGGACATATTGCTTCCTTTTGTCTGCATATATGTCCGGCAATACGGCATAAATTTTACGAGAGCGTATTACACAGTCTTATAAATCGGAGAGAGGAATTTTATGAATTCAAATGCACCTATTGGGGTTTTTGATTCCGGTATCGGAGGCATGACAGTAGTCAGAGAGCTCATCTCCCAGCTTCCGTCGGAGCAGATTATTTATTACGGAGATACCGCACGTGTACCCTACGGAAACAAATCTCCCGAGACCATACTCGGGTACTCCCTGCAGATAGCTAAATTTCTGCAGTCAAAGGGCGTAAAGGCCATTCTCATTGCATGCAATACTGCCAGTGCGATTGCGCTTGAGGCTTTGCAAAGGGAGCTTGACATTCCCGTAGCAGGTGTTGTCGAGCCCGGTGCATGCGCCGCAGCTGCCGCAACACAAAACGGCAAAATCGGTGTTATTGCCACCCGTGCCACAATAAGCAGCGGTATTTACGAAAGCTATCTGAAAAAGACAAATCCCGGCATAGAAATATTTAAGCAGCCCTGTCCTCTCTTTGTTCCGCTGGTTGAAGAGGGCTGGATTGATGATGAAGTTACCGATATTGTCATACACAGATATCTTGACGGTCTCGTGGAGAAGAACATAGATGCCCTTGTTCTCGGCTGTACACATTATCCGCTTCTGCGCGAGCGTATACAGGCTGCCGTAGGAAACGGCATTACTCTTGTAAATCCTGCATACGAATCCGCAAAGGCATTCAAGCAGCTTCTTGAAGAACGCGGACTCCTCTGTTCCTCGCAAAAGCATGCTCCGCACAGCTTTTATGTCAGTGACAGCGTTGACAAGTTCAGGAGCTTCGCAAATTCCATCATGGGCTTCGAGATACTTGACGAAAATGCCGTCACGGTAAAAACTTTTGAATAACAGGGGTATTTATGACAAAGGATGTTAAGATAACCATTTCAGGACTTCATTTAGGCGTTGACGATACAGAGCCGATTGAGACCGTAACAGTCGGTCAGTATGCCATTCGCGACGGAAAGCACTATCTGCGCTATGAAGAGTTTTACGGTGAGGCCAATTCCACACCCATAACCGCAAAATGCCTTATGAAAATAACTCCTGAGGGGATGGAGCTGTCAAAGAAGGGTGGCATAAATGTCTCCATGCAGTATTATCCGGAGCGCAATTCCGGTTCCTGCTACAACTTCGGCTTCGGAGAAATGTTTGTAAATGTATATACTACCTCATATGAAATAAAAGAAGAGGAGAACCTGATTCTCCTCTCTTTAAAATATAATCTCAGCGTTAATTATGAGCCGCTAAGCGAATGCAGTCTCAGCATCCGCGTCGAAGCTCTTCCGGAAGCATCGCGTCCGAGACCCGCTGCTGTCTGAAGCCGTCAGGCAATCGCTGCGCCAAGCTTTCCGGCAAGCTCAGCTGCTTCTCCTTCTTCATAGGAAAGAGTCTTCCACGGCATCATAACATTGTCATCCTTGTATCGCGGAATAAGATGAATATGAAGATGAAAAACAGACTGCCACGCAGCCTCACCGCTGTTCTGAAGCAGATTAATGCCGTCACAGCCAAGCACCTTCTTTTGGGCAGCCGCAATCCGGCTTGCAAGCGCAAATGCCTTTGCCGCTGCATTTTCACTGATATCCAGCAGATTTGTCATATGCTCCTTCGGAATAATAAGAACATGTCCTTTCGCTGCGGGAGCAATATCAAGCACTGCCCTGAAATCCTCATCCTCATATACTGTTGCCGAAGGAATCTCGCCGCCGGCTATTTTACAAAAAATGCAATTCTCCATTCTTACCTCCATTCCAAAGCAAAGCTTTAGCTTTATTTACGGTCATTTTATCTCAACTTCAATTGCTTAGCAAGATTTTTATCATGAACAGGTTGAAATAGCAGCCTGCGTAGAATAATATAAAAGGAAACAAATCAGGAGGCAGATGTGAATACGGAAAATTATAACGGACCCGAAGGCAGACGCAGACTCAGCCATGAAATGAGAAATATCCTGACACTGATTAAAGGCTCCCTGCAGCTTACGGAGCAGAACTATCCCGAGATTGCAGGCTCAAAGCATTGGAAATATGTTTTCGAAGACATTTCGGCACTTGAGAAGCTGACTCTGATACTCTCTGACAGCGGCAAGGGAACACTTAAGCTTAAGCCCGGCAATCCCACGGAGCTGGTTCGCGAAATTGCTGAGACCTTCAGACCGACGGCCGCGGCCTCCTCGGTTTCTCTTTCAATACATACTGACGATACCGCTTCGGCAACGGATGCCATTTGCAGCTATGACCGTGATTCAATACACAGGCTTCTGATAAATCTTCTGAAAAACGCGCTTGAGGCCTCCGATAAAAATACGGAAATACTTGTCTGCATCGGCAGGCAGCAAAAGCATCAGCGCATTTACTATACGGTTTCGGTTACAAACACAGGTGCCGTAATCGCCGAAGAGGATATTCCTCTGCTTTTTACGGAAAATTTCACAACTAAGGAAAACGGCAGCGGAAAAGGTCTTTTTATCTGCGACCGCATTGCAAAATCGCACAAGGGCTTTATTACCGTCAGCCCGCAGGAGAATAAAACCACGTTTACACTATATCTCCCCTGCATTTGATAAAGTTTATACCTTTTTCATAGATTATTAGCTAAATTTGTGATAAAATATAATGAACGGATAACACAAAGGGTCGGAGGAAATCATGCGTACTTTTTTAGTTCTTTTAGTAATTTTTCTTTTTTTAGTTTTATCATTACCGGTATTCCTTGTCATACGTCTGGTTGGTCTTTTTAACAGACATGCAATGGCATCCGCGTCACAGAAAATTGTTTCATGGATATTCAAAATTATCCTCTTTGTTGCCGGAGGCAAAATGACGGTTATCGGTGCTGAGAATATTCCCGCTGACAGAGCCGTGCTTTACACCTCAAACCACCGCAGCTATGCGGATATTCCCATGGGCTATACTACGGTTCCCAACCTTACGGGCTTTATTGCGAAAAAGGAAATTAAAAAGGTTCCCGGTCTCAGCTGGTGGATGAGCAATATGAACTGCCTTTTCCTTGACCGCAACGATATAAAGCAGAGCCTTAAAACCATACTTAAAGCAGTTGATATCGTAAATGAGGGCTATTCGATTTTTGTAATGCCCGAGGGAACAAGGAACCATTCGGACGAGCTGCTTACATTCAAGGAAGGCTCCTTTAAAATAGCCGAAAAGACAGGATGTCCGGTCATTCCGGTAGCAATAACCAATTCGGATGCCCTGTACGAGCTTCACAGACCCTGGGTTCGTAAGGCAAAAATCGTGATTCACTACGGCACACCCATAAATGTTGCCGACATGCCGCGCGAGGAAAGAAAAACTCTCGGCTCGAGAGTGCGTCATGAAATCGAATTAATGCTCGAAGAGGATAAAAAATTAATTAATTAGCATTTTATACTTTATTTTTATGCCCATTAATGATACAATAATCCGCGCGTTCATCTTTTATTAATACCTGAACGCATGCCAATTTATTAATAAAGGAGGAACTTATGCCAACAGGTTGGATAGTTTTTTTTGTTATTCTCGGTATTTTAGTTGTAGGTTTTATCGTTCTTGCTATCGTTGGACGCAAAATGCAGAAGAAACAGGAAGCATCAAATGAACAGATTCGTCAGGGTGCACAGCTTGTTTCAATGCTTGTTATAGAAAAGAAGCGCGTTAAATTGACAGAAGCAGGCTTTCCGCAGGTTGTTATCGACCAGACTCCCAAGTATCTTCGCCGTGCCAAGGTTCCGGTAGTTAAGGCTAAGATTGGTCCTAAGGTAGCCTCACTTATGTGTGATGACAAGGCATTCCCTCTTATCCCCGAGAAAAGAGAGGTTAAGGTGCTCATGAACGGCATCTACATAATCGAAGCTAAAAGCGCAAGAGGCGGTCTTGATACTCCTCCCGCAAAGAAAACCTTCACACAGAAGCTTCGCGACAAGGCTGCAAGCCTTTCTTCAAAGAACAAAACCGAGGAAACAGCTAAGAAATCAAAGAAAAAGAAATAAAATAAGAACGGCGGCAGAAAGGTTCAAAGCTCTCTGCCGCCATTGTTTTTCTCTATTTACTTAAAATTTTCGTAGGTAGTTGTTTCTTCTATTGGTCTAAACCTGAAGTGAAGGTCTATCGGCTTCGCATCATCCGCAGGATAGCCCATCACGAGCAAAGCAATCGGCTCAACACTATCAGGGATATTAAAAGCTTCACACATTGCAGCAGGGTCAAAATGCATTACCCAGCAGGTGCCGACACCTTCATTTTGCGCTGCAAGCATCATATAGGTTGTAACAATGACGGCATCCACCGGAGAAGAAAGGGCGCCGTCATATTTTCTTACCCAGCTTTCACCCTTATTATGACAAACAAGCATTGCCGTCGGTGCATTAAAATGACACTTAGTACAATCCTTAAGCTTGGCAACTGCTTCATCGGTATTAAGAATAAGGATTCTTTGCGGCTGATAATTACAGCCGGTCGGAGCTTTGTGTCCCGCCTCAAGAATTTTGTTAATAACCGCCTGCGGCAGATGCTCAGGCCTAAAGCTTCTTACAGAATATCGTTCATCGATAATTTTTTCAAAATCCATTGTTATCTCTCCGCCTTACATTTTACGATTGCTTCGGTAACATCAGTCAACAATTTCGGAAATCAGCTTATATATTGTCTCGGTAGCATCACTCTGAGGGGCCTTTCCCATTGCCTCGATATAATCGTTTTTCCCCTCAAGAACCCGGCTTATAGCCGCAAGCAGGGTCTCGTTTGTGAGCTCCTCCTCACGAAGCACATAGCTGTAGCCCGCCCTTTCAAAGGAATCCGCATTTAAAATCTGGTCTCCCCTGCTGGCTGCTGCCGACAACGGAATAAGTATGTTGGGCTTTTTCAGCGCAAGAATTTCACTGACAGCATTTGCACCCGCTCTTGATATCACAACATCTGCTGCCGCAAACATATCCTTCAGATCGGAGCTAACATATTCAAACTGCCTGTAGCCCTCCGTATTGTCATAGCGCGTATCTGCTTTTCCCTTTCCGCAAATATGAATTACCTGATAATTTAAAACAAGGGTAGGAAGAAGATTTCTTATAGCCTCATTAATCGCCGCAGCACCGGAGCTTCCTCCGATTACCATAATAACCGGCTTATTTGCAGTAAACCCGCAAATATCAAGACCCCTTAATCTGCTTCCGGTAAAGAGCTCCTTACGAAGCGGAGTTCCGGTAAGCACCGATTTGCCCTCCGGAAGATAATTCATGGTATCCGCAAAATTACAGCATACCTTGCTTGCAGACGGTATACAGAGCTTATTTGCCAGACCGGGAGTCATATCCGACTCATGAATAATAACCGGTATTTTTCTCTTCTTGGCTGCCATAACAACCGGTACCGCAACGAAGCCGCCCTTCGAGAAAACGATGTCCGGCTTTATCGTTTTAAGTAAGGCCTTAGCCTCACGATAGCCCTTAAGTACCTTGAAGGGATCCGAGAAATTCTTTAAATCAAAATATCTTCTCAGCTTTCCCGATGAAATGCCGTGATAAGGAATGCCGACCTTTGTTATCAGTCCTTTCTCGATTCCGTCATAAGAGCCTATATATTCTATCTCGTAATTCTCTTCCTTCAGTCTTTCGATAAGCGCAATATTAGGCGTCACATGTCCGGCAGTTCCTCCGCCGGTTAATACTATCTTCTTCATTTTCCAAACCTCACTGATTCTGCCATTCCTTCAACGCACATGCAAGCTGATCCGGACATGAGGTAGGCTTATAGCCGCAGGTTGTTCCCTCAAGCCGCGAAATAACCTCATCAACATACATTCCCTCTACAAGCTTTGCAACACCCTTGGTATTACCGTTGCATCCGCCCGTAAACTGTACTGACTTTACAATCTGTCTTCCGTCCTTTTCTTCAATCTCAAAGCTTATTCTGCTCGAGCATACGCCCGATGTTTTGTATTCAAACATATTCAGCCTCACTTTCCGAAACGCTCTTCTGTAACAGCACAAATCCGCGACGCTTCAGCACGAATTTTGCATTATTAACTATAGTACTATCGTAAACGGTCCGTCATTAACAAGTGCCACCTTCATATCGGCTCCGAAAACGCCTCCGGCAACCTTAGCAGCCTTTCCTTCGCAATATGCAAGAAATTCGTCATACAATTGTCTTGCAAGCTCCGGTGCGCCCGCGCCCGAAAACCCGGGTCTGTTTGAACGGCAGTCGGCATACAGCGTAAACTGTGAAACAATCAGCAGCTCGCCTCCCACATCCGCCAGCGACAGATTGGTTTTCCCGTTCTCATCCTCAAAGATTCTGAGCTTTAATAACTTATCCGCATACTTTCTTACAGTCTCCCCGGTATCCTCTTTTCCGACTCCGAGCAGAACCATCAAACCCTTACCAATCTCACCCTTAAGCTCTCCGTCAACACTGACCGAGGCTTCGGTTACTCTTTGTATAACAAGCTTCATTAGTCCTCCGCTTATATTAACGTATAATATCAAGGAATGATTCGCCGGCTATTCCTGAATTTATGCCGAAATAATCAAGCACCGTTGCTCCGATATCCGCAAATGAGCTGCGCGTTCCGAGATTGATTCCCTTTTTAAGGCTCTTTCCGTAGATAACAAGTGGTGTATACTCTCTTGAATGGTCCGTAGACTCAGTTACGGGGTCACAGCCGTGATCCGCGGTTATCATAAGGATATCATCCTCACGAAGTCCGGCAAGAAGCTCAGGAAGTCTGCTGTCAAAATAGGTTAATGCCTCCGCATAGCCCTTTGCATTATTACGATGCCCGTATACCATATCAAAATCAACAAGGTTTGTAAAGCAAAGACCGTTAAAATCTCTCTGCATATATTCAAGCGTACGCTCAATACCCTCCTGATTATTTCCGGTTCTTACACTGTCCGTAACTCCGCTTCCCGCAAAAATATCAAAAATCTTTCCTACGGCGAGAACATCAAAGCCCTCTTCCGAAAGACGGTTAAGCATTGTTGTCTTAGGCGGAACAAGCGAAAAATCATGTCTGTTTGCAGTTCTTGAGTAAGGCCACTCCCCGTTAAAGGGACGTGCAATAACTCTGCCGACACCGATATCTCCGACAAGAAGCTCTCTCGCAATTTCACAATACTCGTACAGCTGCTTCACGGGAACAACATCCTCATGTGCCGCAATCTGGAAAACACTGTCTGCAGAGGTATAAACGATTAACGCTCCGGTCTCAACATGCTCTTTTCCGTAATCCCTGATTACATCGGTACCCGAATAGGGCTTATTGCAAAGGCATTTTCTTCCCGTTCTCTTTGAAAACTCCTCAAGAAAGCTCTCCGGGAAGCCGTCCGGGAATGTAGGCAGGGGCTTTTCTGAAACCAGACCCGCAATCTCCCAATGACCAATGGTTGTATCCTTTCCCTTAGACCTCTCTGCCAGTCTTGCCACCGCACATTCGGGCGCCTCGGGAATATCCCCGTACATATCGTTGATACCGTCAATATTAAAGAATCCGAGCTTCTTCATATTCGGCATATCAAGCGTACCGCTGCTTGCGGCTGCCTTCACCGTATTGCTTCCGGTATCTCCGTAGTCCGCCGCATCGGGAAGCTCTCCTATACCTACACTGTCAAGTACAATCAAAAAAACTCTTTTTGCCATAATCTCCTCCGTTCCGAAGCGCGGTCCAAAGCCTCCTGCCACGCCCCATTATTAATTTACATAGCTAATAAATATATTTCCTGCCTTTTCAAACATTTCCACAGCATCGTCGGTATCATATTTAATCTGTTTTCCCTTTTCCGCATCTATAACAGTTATTCCCGTTGTGTCATAGGCAACAATAAGACATGCTGTCCTGTCGGGTCTTAACGCAATTACGGGACGCAGCTTATAAACATAATACAATACCTCGTCAAGTGTAGCTCCGGTAAGATTAACCGGCGACGATTTTGTATTAAGATAAAGCCAGTCATAAACCGTTGTCCGGCTGCTGTCAAAGGAGGCGGTTTCGATATCGAAATTGCGGTATTCCAGAAGCATCCGCATACATGCCTGAACGGAGGTATATACTGCTCCGGCTCTTACAATATCAATACCCGATATCTCGGTACGACGCGCCTTAACGCCTCTCTCCCAGATAAGTCTTCCGTCCTTATTAATAACCGTTCCGACGGCATTATCAGCAACCTTTATGGTTTCTGCGGCATCATCCGATGCAAAAATAACCTCTCCGAAGGAATATGCATAATGTAAAAGGGTTCTTCCCTCCGGCTCACTTACACGGACCGTTGTGTCATAATTAAGTACCGTGTTGGCTGTCGGCAGGCTAAACGGAACACTTGTAATTTCGATTCCGCCGGGAAGCGATACATAATATTCGGTAAGCATTCTGTCCGTGATTCGCCTTGTCACCGCAACCGGCTTTTCCGTAACCTCCAGCCTGTTGAGAATCGAATCAGACTCGGCTTCATTATACTCAGTCCCGGCTCCGGCTGTCTTTGTAACGCGGTTAATAAACAGAATATTGTCTCCGATTTCAATACCGCTCACATAATAGCCTTCCTTACGGTACTCCTTAAGAATATTACCGCTTCCGTCCTCTATACACAGACGGTATGCCGGAAGCATGCAGCTTCCGTCACCGGCACGGTATATGTCTGATTTATGCGCAACACCATAGATAATATTATTATTAATTCTTCCGTATAATCTTACGCACTCATCGGGTCCGGCTTCAACAGCATGCAAATCAGAGGTTTCAAGATTCAGTATATTAATTTTCGCAGCCTTTGTTATGTCCGAGCAGTCCTGCCATGCAAGATAATGCTCCTCCTCACAGAAAATGAGGTTTTCCTCCGGTACATCCGCCGCCAGCAGTGACAGCTCCTTCGTCATAAGATTAAAGGAGTATATACAGTCATATATCGAAAAATAGAATATATCCGCGTTGCTCAGGTAAACAAAGTCCGTCATATCCGCCGCCAGCAGCTGGTAGCTGCTGTTTAAGGGCATATAAAGCTGTTCTTCTATCCTCAGCTCCGCATCATGATAACGGTAAAGCACTATTCCCACGCGGCCCTCATATTCTCCGCGATTCATATAGCCGTATACCATAAAATCAACATTGCCGTTATCATGCACCTTAAGAAGCTTAACGGCATGCTGGTCATGAAGCTCCCTCGCACGGCCGGCCTCATCACCCCTGAAGGAAAATACCGTAATCAGCTGGTTTAATTCGCTTCTGTAGAGCATCAGCTCTCTTCCGTAAATAAACGCAATATATTTCCCGTTATCGCTCAGACCGGTTTCCGCATCGGTATCGGAGGTAATTCCCAGCTTAAACTCACTTTTCGTAAGACTGGTATTTGCCACATCAAACACCGCCTCCGTATACCTCTCGTAATTGTAAAGATATGTTCGCACGGAACCGTAGTTAAATCTGAAGTTTTCTTTTACGGTGTAATACTCGGTATTCGTATCCGTTTCAATGCTTACCATATAGTTAAGCTGCACCGAAATCATACTGTCATAAAACTCTGTTACCGTGGGAACTTCCCTGTAAATAACCACAGGATTAAGCTCACCCCACGAAACCATTTCAAGGCTTGAATGGATGTCCACATACGCATATGTAGAATTATCCGAATTCTTTGCGGGCTCAAGGTACTTTTCCACGGCCTCGGTTCTTGCAAAATCCGAATCAATCAAGGCCTCATGAAACTCTCTGACAAATTCAAGCTTCTCCGTCAGATGCCCGTTATCATACATTTTTATTCGTGTATAATAATAAATACGCTTACTTTCATTAGTAATGAGTGTTATTTTAACAACATACTCGGCACCGGATTTCAGGGTCTCCTTAAGCGCTATCTTAACGCTTTTCTGTCCGGTTTCCGAATCGAGCACCGTAAAGCTGTCAGACTCTATCTCCTGCCCGTCCTCATTAAGCACCTCATACTTAAGCTTCTTTACTACACTTTCGTTTTCCGTAATAAGCACGGTAAAGGTTCTGTCTGCTCCGAGAGGCGTGATGGTCTCCCTCATTATCATCTCATCAAGGTTTGATACATAGCCGTGCAGCAGATTAACCTCATTCCCCCCGACCTCCATAGTCACGGTAGGCAGCGTCGCCGCACTCATCTGTACAATATTAGCCGAGCCGGAGAAAAACATCTCCTTAATCCCGCTGCTGAAGAAGATCAGCGAGGCGATAAATACCGCCAGGACTATCATAACCTTATATATAAACTTCATTTTGAATTTCATTATATCAGTTCTTTTCCCCCTCTAAAAGACGCTGCAGAGTAAGCTCCGCGTTCAGCTGCTCAAGCAGCTTCCTGCTGCTTGCGGTCGCCTTAACCGCCAGCGGCTGCCTTACCGCACGGATAAGTATATTCTTAGGCGTATGCTCCATGTCAATGAACTCAAGAATCTGAGTTCTGTAGCCGCATTCCTCAAGCATCAGCGCCCTCAGTCCGTCCGTAATAAGCGCGGACATTCTCTCCTTAATCAGTCCGTATCTGAGAATATTGGCAAATATATCATTCTTTATCTGCTTATTTAGCTCATGCTGGCAGCAGGGCACGCATAAAATCACCGCCGCACCCCATTTTATTGCCTTATACAAAGCATAATCAGTCGCAGTGTCACAGGCATGCAGGGTGACCACCATATCAACCGCTCCGTCACAGGTATAGTCTGCAATATCACCATGCAGGAAGTTTAGCTTTTCGTAGGAATAGCGCTCCGCAAGCGCGTTGCAATGCTCTATAACCTCTTTCTTTAAATCAAGTCCCGTAACACGTATATCAAGCCCCTTTAACTCATGCAGATAATAGTACATCGCAAAAGTAAGATACGACTTTCCGCAGCCAAAGTCAACTATCGACAGCTCTCTCCCCTTTGGCAGCGAGGGCAGTATATCCTCAATAAATTCAAGGTATCTGTTAATCTGGCGGAATTTATCATATTTTGCATTAACCACCTTACCCGCCGGAGTCATAATCCCTAAATCAACCATAAACGGGATATGCATTCCCTCACTTAAAATATACTTCTTTGTGCGGTTATGCTCTTTTATTGCGCTTCCCTCACATACAGCCCCGGCAGCACCCGTATTCTGCTCTGCTTCATTCCCGTTCCGCACAGACGAGGCCTTTCCCGCAGCCTTATGCTCCTTAATTGTTAGGTTTCCCTTTTTACCGACAAGTATAACGGCATTCCCGTCCGTACCCTTTATCTCAATCTGCCTAAAGGGCTTCCCGACACGTTCGCACAGCATCGCGACCGCCTCCGTACAGGTATAATTCCGATGGAATTCCTGCTTTCCAACGGATTCCGCAGCCTGATACATAAGCTCTCCACGAAGCAAAACAGGACGGAGCTTAAGCTTACTTACGCCGTCCTTTGTAACCGGGTTACTTGCGATAATCTGAATCAGCCGGTCATTAATATATTTTGTAAATAATAATTGCAGTCTGTCATCCATAATAATCCCATTATCCAACGCTTTTTTCCTATTTTAGATTAACAGATTTATGCCCTGTCTGCAATAGCCGAGTTTGGGTATTAGTGTTGAATTCACAAACCTTTCATGATAAAATCCTTGTTAGCATGGAGGCCGGTTATGAATAAATTTGATGTTCGCGCTTACGCAAAGATAAATCTCGGACTTGATGTTGTCGGAAAGCTTCCCAACAGCTATCACGAAGTCAGAATGATTATGCAGACCGTTAATCTGTATGACAGGCTCAGCTTCTCACGTACGGCATCACCCAATATCACATTAAAAACCAATTTGCATTTTCTGCCCGTTAATGAAAACAATCTTGTATATGCGGCAGTTAAGCTTTTTAAGGAAACGTTTAATATAGAAGACGGCGTTTATATCACGCTTGATAAGCATATCCCCGTAGCTGCCGGCATGGCAGGCGGAAGCACCGATGCCGCAGCCGCGCTGCGTGCTATGAACAGGCTTTTTAAAACAGGGCTTTCCACCGATCAGCTTAAGGAACTGGGGCTTAAGCTCGGAGCTGACGTTCCCTACTGCATACAGGGCGGAACCTGTCTTGCCGAAGGAATCGGAGAGCGTCTTACCCCGCTGTCACCCGCACCGGATGCCTTTTGTCTCATCGTTAAGCCGCCGATTAATGTATCCACACAGTTTGTCTACTCGCACCTTAAGCTTGACCCGGATACGGTTCATCCGGATATCGACGGAATTAAAGCCGCAATAGAAGGCAATGACCTTCACGGCATGTGCCGGCTTTTCGGAAATGTACTTGAATCTGTTACCGTTGCCGAATACCCGGTCATCAGCGAAATAAAGCAGAAAATGCTTGAGCTCGGTGCCCTGAATTCGCTTATGAGCGGAAGCGGCCCCACCGTTTTCGGCATATTTGATGATGCCCATGCCGCCGAAAAGGCCTTTTACCACTTCAAGGTAGGTCCCTTCGGACGCCATTCCTTCCTTACGGATTTTCGTAATCAGGTACAGACAAAATAAAGCGAGAGGATGTCATGCGGCATCCTCTCTTAATTAATTATTTAATATTCTCTGCAAACTCCTCTAATACGGGGTCTACAAGATATGCACAGCTGTCAACCCATTCTCTCCAGCCATCCTCAACCGAGCCCTCGTTTACAACGATATTTGCAAAATCGGTTGCAAATTCAAAGTTAAGAGCACTTGTCGACTCTGAGCTGTAAAGATAAATATCATAGTCTATAGCGGGACATGTTCCGTTCTTTCCGAGTTCTTCCTTAAGCTTATACATCTTAACGGTAAGATCACGGAACTCCTTAGGATAGTTAGGATTAATAAGAACAAAGTCATCACTCAGAACGAGAAGCTGATGATATACGGGATAAATTGACGGATACTTACTTCTTGCATCCTTTCCTTCTTCAAGAAGAGATACCATCTCGCCGTTCTGATATTCCCAATCAACGCCTTCAAAGCCCATTCTTATAAGAATCTGACCCTGAGTACTTGCTGATTCCTCGAGCATATCCATGTAACGCTCCCACTTCTCGATTTCAATATCGGGATTAAACATTATAACGCCCCAGTAGTTTCCTGCAGGTGCCCAGTGATACTGTCCGTCATTAGCTATAACGAAGCACTGCCATACTGTATCCTCATACTCTAATCCGAGATTGTCTCTCATGTAGTTACTTACGTTCATCTGGTAACGTGCGCCGCCCTGATACCACATAAGACCCGAAACACCGCGAACATAGAAATCTTCTACGTCCTCTGAACCTGAATAGGTATAGAACTCCTTATTAAGGATTCCGAGGTCATATGCCTTTCTCCAAAGCTCAAGACCTTCAAGTGTATCCTCATCTGCAAGTCCCCAACGGAACTCACCGGCATCATCACGATAGAAATAGTAATCCGCAGCTGTATATGTACTGCTGTTTCTTACGAAAAGATTATATGCATTATCAGACTTTAATCCTAAAGGAACGAGTGCGGAGCCCACATTGCCGGGGTCCTTTTCCTTAATAAGACGTCCGTATTCAATAATCTCATCAACAGTATAGTAATCCTTAAGCTCAAATCCTACTGCCTGTGCCCAGTCCTTACGGATATAAACCATCATGTTGGTAGGGCAGATTTCGGGTGATGTAGGCTTATTCTCTGCATAGTTAGGTCTTGCAAGGAAATATGTACCGTCAACCATTTCACTTACGGTATTTCCGATTCCCGCGCAAACCTGGCTCTGGTATACATTAGGCCAACGCTCTTCCCAGCCCTCAGGGAATTTGAAAATAAGCTCCTGATCAATCCAGTCCATCATCTGTGCATGCTTATAATCAAAGATTGTAACATCCGGTAAATCCTCTGCGTAAACCCATGTGTTTACTGTAGAATCCCAGTTATCCGATGATATAGAAACGATATCCCAGTCAAAGTTATACTTATCCTGCCAATATCTTGTCATTGCATCATCCTTAGAGTTATAGTCTGTAGACTCAGTTATCTGAATACTTGCATAACTATAGGTATAATGCTCACTGTAATCCTTCTCTGCGCTATCCCCTGCAACATCTGTAGGAGCCTCATTCCCCGAAGCGCTGCCTGAATCTGCTTTTTCGCCTGAAGATGACGCGCTTCCCGAAGACTCAGTCTTTGAGGTTGAAGATGTACCCTTATCAGGTGTTTCCTCTGACTTACTGCAGGCTGCCATCACCAGCATCATAGCGATTAAAAGTATTGCCGTTAAAATACTGAAACGATGTTTTTTCATAAACCCTCCTTATTTAGTATACATTATATAATAATATCCTTTCAGATACCATTACCAAAACAAACAATCCCGCCTGATGCAGTTACTTTACCGCACCGAGCATAATTCCCTTTGCAAAATACTTCTGCAGGAAGGGATATATACACATAACAGGAATAACCGTAACTACTACAGCACCCATCTTGATTCCGGAGCTGAAGGTAAAAAGCTCAACCGACTCGGTTACGATATTGTCAAGATTCTGCGACTCAAGAACTATATTTCTTAATACCAGCTGCAGCGGCGTATTTTTTGTATCACGCACCATCAGCATGGAAATGTACCACTCATTCCAACGGTCAACAAAGTAGTAAAGGAATATTGTTGCCAATACCGGCTTTGAAAGCGGCAGCATAATCTTCCACAAAATCTTCATCTCGCCCGCACCGTCAAGCTTCGCCGATTCTATCAGTGACTCGGGAAGCGACTGGAAGAAATTAAGCATTATTATCATATAGAAGGTATTTATTCCCTGACATAACGCAACTGCCCATAAGGAACCGATAAGCCCATAGGATTTTACGGTAAGGTAAAGCGGTACGATACCGCCGCTGAAAAGCATTGTGAATACTACCAGCTTTAATATTATGGTTCTTCCGGGATAGTTTTTTCTCGAAAGTCCGTAGGCAACCGTTGTTGTAAGGAACATATTTATCGGCATTGCCATCAGCAGTATTTTTGTCGAGGTTCTGAAGCCGATCAGAATACGTCCGTCATCAAAAAGTGTTTCGTAATTCTCAAGCGTAAACACCTTTGGTATAAGCAAAAGCGGTGTATCTGCATATGCCTTCTGTGTCGTCAGGGATATCGCAATAACATTCATGAACGGTAAAACAATTAATAATGCCGCAATTATAAGAATGATAAGGATAATCGCATCCGGATATTGAAATTTTGTTTTATAATTTCTCGCCTTCTTCATTCGCTTCCTCCCATCAGTCCGTTTCCGCCGGCCTTCTTAGCAATGGCATTCGTTACAACAAGCAGAACCAGATTTACCGCTGAGCGGAAGAAGCTCAGTGCCGTCGAATATCCGAAGTCGCTGGTTCTTGAATTGAATGTAACGTTATATATGTACATATCCAAAGTCTGTGAAACCTTGTTTACCGCGTCATTATTCAAATTAAATACCTGATCGAAGCCCTTCGTCATAACGTTTCCGGCTGCCAGTATAAACATAATCGTGATAGTCGGCATTATACTCGGAAGCGTTATACAGGTTATCTTTTTCCATCGCGAGGCTCCGTCAATCTCCGCGGCTTCAAACTGCTCCTGATCAATTCCCGCAATCGCCGCCATGTATATAATCGAGCTCCAGCCTGCACCCTTCCAGATTTCAGTGAAATAAACCAATGGGACAAACAGCTTTTCGCTGCCCACAAAGTTTACATACGAACCGCCGAGTGCTTCGATTGCCGAGTTAACAAGTCCGTCATATGACAATACATTAGTTACGATACTTGCAATGATTACCCATGAAAGGAAATGGGGAAATGTAAACGTAACCTGCAGTACCTTCTTGAACCGTCCGATTCTCAGCTCATTCAAAAGAAGCGCAAGAATAATTGCAAAGGGGAAGGTCAGAAACAGTCGTCCGCCGTTTATCTTTAACGTTGTTACGACTGAATCCAAAAACTTCGGATCCTCAAAAAGTCTCTCGAAGTATTTCATTCCCACCCACGGGCTTCCCCATATTCCGAGCTTGGCCTTATAGGTCTTGAATGCCAGTGTCAGGCCTGCCATCGGTACATATGAAAACAGTACATACCAGATTAGCGCGGGAGCCATTGTCAGATATATTCCTTTATACTTCCAAATCAGTCTCAGTTTTCTGTTTATTCCTCCCTGTAAGCTCTCCGCTTTTTTCTTCTTCATGCTCAAACACCCTCCGTTTTCAGCCTCTGTACTGCTTAAGCAAACAATAGCATAACGGAAACCTTGACAAAAGAGACAAAAATATGTTGATATAGGACTAAAATATGTTTATTATGAACAAAAGCGGAATACATATCAGATATAGGGAGGTACCGTAATGGCAGATAAGTTTTACAATGCAATTCTCATAGATGACGAAGCATGGGCACTTCGCGGACTGAAAAACATCGTAAGCTGGGAAGAATACGGCTTCACCGTAACTGATACGTTTACCAACTCAGAGGAAGCCTTTGAAGCAATTAAGGAGCAAAAACCTGATGTGGTATTCACGGATATAAGAATGCCTGAGATAAACGGAATGGACTTAATTGAAATGATAAAGGATGCCGGTCTGCACACCGAGCTTGTTATAGTGAGCGCATACCGGGATTTTGAAGTTGCAAAGCGTGCCCTTTCAAAGGGCGTTCTTGATTATCTTATGAAGCCCCTTAACCGGGACGAGGTCAGAAATGTATTAAAGCGGGTGCGCGAAGCCCTTAATCAGCGCAGCAGGCAGGAGACCTTTAATATTTCAGCCTGCGATTTTTCCTCCGACAGTGCTCTGGCAAAGGAGGAGGTACAGCATTTTCTGCGAAGCATAATTACCGCTCCGCACTGCTATCTTATTGTAATTAATCATGCTGCTGTCCCCGAGGTCTTAAGCAGCTTCTCCGGCCTTAACGAGGTATTCGTTAAGGGCTTCAGTCATGCCTTTCTTTATTCCGGAAGCTCACCCCTTCCGTCGGCATATCCGGGCTGCAGCATCGGTATCAGCCGAGAGTACGAGGATTTCTCGGATATCCCTGCCATGCTTTCGGATGCGGCCGCCTCACTTGGGGGTCGTTTCACCTTCTCGGAAAATCCTATTGCCGCACAGATACAAAAGTATCTTTTCCTCCACTATAATGAAAAAATCTCGATGGAACAGCTGGCAGAATATTTTTTCCTGTCAGAATCCTATATATTTGAGCTTTTCCGCAAAAACACCGGAACAACCATTGTTAATTTCTTAAAAAACATACGTCTGAGCATTGCCGCAGAGCTTCTTCTCTCCAGAAAATATACCGTCAAGGTTGTCGCCGACCGTGTCGGATATTCGGATGTGGGATATTTCGGAAAACTGTTCCGAAAAAAGTTTGACTGCACTCCCGAGCAGTATGTCCTGATAAATGCCAACAGAAACATAGATACCTGATTCCCGGGCGCAGAGACTACACCCCGTCGGGAACGTCAATCACAATCGGGTTCATATAAAGCTCAACGCGGGTGTACTTACCCGGCTCGGAATAGTACTCCATCCGGTTATCTGCGCTAAAAAGCTTAATCCGCTTGAATATATTATGTATTCCGATACTCTCCTCAGCCGTATCGTTGTTGTCGGAAAGCCCCATATTTCTTGCCTTAAGGGCCTCCAGCTCTTCTCCGGTCATACCGCATCCGTTATCGGTAACCGATATCTTCAGCAATCCGTCTGCGGTTATTTCCGCATTGATTTTTATAATATTTCTGTTTCCCGGCCTTCTCTTTCTGAAAGCATGCTTAATGCAATTCTCCACCAGAGGCTGCACAATCATTGACGGAACATGGAAATCAAGCGTATTTTCGGCAATTTCCTTCTCGAGCACATAACGCTCCGGAAATCTCACCGAGGTAATAAAGAAATACTGCTCCAGCATATCAAGCTCCTTCGCAAAGGGAACCACCTTTCGCGAATAAAGTGAATACTCAAACATTTTTGACATCGCACCGACCATATCTTCAATAAGCTCTGCATTATATTCCTGCGCCATGCTTCTGATGCATTCCAGTGTATTAAACAGAAAATGAGGATTTATCTGACTCCTGTATGCCATCATCTCCGCATTCTGCTGCGCAATTACCGCCGAATAAAGCTGCTCCCTTACCTGCTGCTCCTTAAGGTCAGATTCCTTTATACGGTCAATCATATCATTAATCTGCTCTGCTATCGTCTTTAATTCCCTGACCTTCGGAACGGTAATTCTCCTGTCATCCGAGCTGTTCTGCATAGAGTTAAGATCGTTAATCATATTCTTTACCGCCTTCGTGAAATCACGGCTTAGGTACAAGAGCATTATGATAAAGAAAAGACTTCCGGCTACGACCAGCATATAGAAACGGCTGTCGACAATATAGCTGTCAATTCCGATAACCTCTTTATTGGCAAGGCAGACAACCCTCCAGCGTTCATCAACCGGCGAGTCCGCAACCGAATAGTAATAATATTCTTCCTCATTATCGGTAATCGTACCGGAGCCGTCACCAACCCTTAACGCGAGCCCGGTACCAAGCTCCGATGCAGCGGAATTAAGACTTATTATGTGCTCATCATAAAGAAGATAGGTAGCATAATCACCCTTCAGAATCTCCTCCGAATTCGGAAGAAGCTTTGCAAAATTGCACAAAACCGCACAGATTCCCTTATTACGCGTGTCATAGGCAATACCTGCCGCGGTTCTGTAAATCGGAATATAGTACAGAAAGAAACGTGCATTATGTTCTGAGATTACGGTATCCGAAAAAAACGGATTACTAATGTCCGTATCCTTATCAAAGCCATGCTGCTCCATATCGGCACGGAAATGCCGGTTATATGCGGACTGGGTATAGATATGGCTGCTGTTTGAAAAATAGAACAAATCAACTATATAATCACTTTTATCCTTTGATGTGCTGATGAGCTCTCTTGCAGTATTAATATGCGATATTTTCTCTGATGCGGCATCCGCAAACAAGGTCTTCTGCATTGCCGTTGTGTAGCCCGCGGTCTGTGCCGTGTCTTCAATCGTTTCAACCGTACGCTGCAGCTCTGTCTGTATATAATTACCGTCCCATGAGAAAACGGTATAAAGCTCCTCCAGACGGGTATTTCTGAATGTAATATAGTGATATACTATCATTCCGCCCAAAATGAAAAACGAAACAAGAAAACACATTGCTATTCTGTAGTTGATTGTATGACCGTTCTTTTTCATGTGTCCCCTCCCGCCCGTGTTCTTTTACTATAAATTACAGCATCACGGATTGTCAGTCAATAGTTCACGCAATCTGATTCCCTGCATATAATGCTTACATAAGCTTATGGAGATTAATATGCAGGATAATTACCGAAATCCTTCATTCTACAATGATTATCAGTATTTCACGCCGTATCCGGAGCTTAATAATCCGGTTTATCCCTCCGGAATGCCTGCGGCAAATGCTCCCGGCTATGTCGGCGAGCCGACTCTCAGTCCTTATATGCCCATGAACCGTATGTACAGCGATTACGGATATATTTACAGAATGTATCCTGCTGCCGCTGCGCTCATTCAGCGTGAGGCCGAAAACGAGGCAGACCGTCTTGACTACGAGGGCGGAATTATTTATGACGTATATCCTGACAAAGAGCTGCTCCTGCGCCATACGGACATGATTTACAGCCGGCTCAGGGAACAGCTCATGAACATAATGCGCCCCTGCGAGGAAACCGAGGCGCAGTGTGAATACCCCGATGAGCAGTATACTGCCGACCGCCCCTGGGTGATGTGTCTTATTCAGGTTATTTTCTATAATGAAATATACAGACGGCGCAGCAAAAGAGGCTACAATACACCTCCTTACTACGAGCCGTTTTACCGCGGAATGAACCGTGTCATGCCGCCGGTTTAGCGCTTCATATTCCTGCCATACAAAAAACCGCTAAAAAGCGGTTTTTTGATTTAGCCCTTTACTCTAATCCAAGCTCACGTATTATCAGCAGTCTGTCTCCTACTGCCGGCTCTCCCGTAAGCTCATTCAGCTCTGCTATGTCCTCGCCTGTCGTCCGGAAGCGCTTCGCTATATCCCACAGAGTATCATTCTCAGCAACAACATATCCCGTCATGGCGGGTCTGCTTCTCAGCTCCGCAATATCCAACTCCTCCTCACGACAATCCGTAATAAAGCTTTCATGTGTACTTGCAAAGGCAATTGTATTAAGAGTTACACCCGCCTTTATCTCAAGCTCCGTGCTGTCTGACATAATCACATTTATCTGGTCAATTCCCGTAATAATATTGTAGCACGAATCCGGTCTGATTCCCCTTACGTCAATAACACGGCTGAAGGGAATATCCGTCTTAACCGCACGTATCGGACTTTTGTCATCTCCCGTTACGTAAAAAACCGTTACCGTTACGGCTCCCTCCGCCGCAATTCCTTCCTCTGCATCACCTGACACAATATATGTATTATCAAGTCTTACCTCTCCTCCCGCATGACAAATCCGCATAGGGGGAGCCGCTTCGGCGGGCAGCCTTTCCGTTCCGCTTATCCAGAGCTTTGTGCTGTTTCGCATAAGAAGATTCTCATAAACGGCATCGCTGTATACAGGGGTCAGACAGCTTTTTGTGCCGTACAGGTCCCGGATAATCTCCGTTTCGGTTTCCTCATAAGCCCGTATTTTCACATCAAATACCGCCTCAAGCTCAGCAACCCGCTCTTCTCCGTCTTCATCGGGGCGGATACTAAGCTCCGTCTTCGCCAGCTCGACGGCAACAAAGGGAATCATATTCTCCGAGCAGCCCATGCATTCCAAGGATATATTTACGGGGATGTCTGTTTCATAGAATCCTATCGGCGCCTCGCTCCCCGCACCGATATAAACGAAAAACACATTAAGCTCCGCCTTGATGCCAAGCTTATCATCACCCGCACGTACCTCACAGCCGCGCATGGCAATATCACGATATATTATCTCATTCATATCCGGCCGGTCATTCGGAAGTACAATACTTTCCCTTATTCGGTGCGAATCCCGCGCATCCACCGCCATACTGCTGATTGTAACCGTGTCGGTAAGCAGCTGCACTCCTGCTGCCTCCTCCGTGACGGAAACAGCCGCCTCCTCATCACAAAGCTCCTCGGCAAGCGCCTCAAGGGCAATAACAGCCTTTATATTCACCTTCCTTGAATGAATCAGCATGGCGGATATATCCTCGATATATTTATTAATCATAAGACTTTCGCCACCGTTACACCCGTCAATATTCATAACCTCATCAAACGGGATTTCGCCGTACATACTCTGCAGCGCCGCTCCGCCCTCTTCCGAAGCATATAAAACCGTATAGCACAGCACCCCTTTAATATACAGCTTGTCATTTACGAGTTTCTGCTCACCAAGTCTCAGTTCTCCGGAAGCGGTTATCAGCTCAGCCGCATCCGGCTTGGAATCACTGATATTGCAATCACTGTCAACGGTAAACTGCATGCTCTGTCTGCACCTGCATTTATTCATATGAATATTTTTCTTTATCAGATTCATAGCTTCCCCTTTCAAGCATGTTTTTTATAGCAGTATATGCGATGCAGACCGTGGTTTATTACATAAAAAGAAGCTGCTTATATTGATTTTTTATCTGCCTGTGCTATAATTTCTTCTGCCGTATGGCAGTGATTAAAATCGGAGGCATAGTGCGAAAAATCATATAAATATGCTTTTTCACACGGCTATTTGTTTCTGAGCGAAAGCAAATAGCCATTATGATATTCCTCGCGACAGGTCGCTCAGAAATGGAGCATAGTATGAATTTCCTATTTTCTTTTCCCGGGTCCGGCGTGGTCTCGAGTATTATTTCAGTTATAGCGGTACTGCTGTTTATCGCTCTTGTATTGTTCCTTATTACACTGTTCCTTATTGCTCCCGGACGTGGTGCCGACGAGCTTCGCAGGAAGTTTCATCATCTTAATCTTGCTCATCGCGGACTCCACAGCCCCGATAAGAAAATTCCCGAAAATTCTCTTGCCGCATTCCGTGCCGCAACTGAGGCCGGTTACGGAATTGAGCTTGATTTACAGCTGACAAAGGACGAGCAGATTGTTGTCTTCCACGATGATACTCTCAACAGAGTCTGCGGGATCGACAACAGGGTAGATTTTTATACCTATGACGAGCTTAAGGAATTCCGCCTCTGCGGTACGGAAGAACAGATTCCTCTTTTCACAGAGGTTCTTGCAGCTGTCGACGGAAGAGTTCCCCTCCTTGTAGAGCTTAAAAACGGTCCGAAAAACCCGCTTCTGTGCCAAAAGACACTTGAGCTTCTGCGCAGCTACAAGGGACTTTACTGTATAGAAAGCTTCAGCCCCTTTATTGTAGGCTGGTTTAAGAAAAACGCTCCCGACATACTCCGCGGCCAGCTGTCCGCTCCCTCATCGGATTTCAAGGGAGTACTTTCTGGTCCCGTAGCCTTTGCTTTATCCCACCTGCTTACCAATGTAATCGCCAGACCCCATTTTACGTCCTACCACAAGGAAGGAAAGTGCTTTACCGTAAAGCTCTGCGAGTCAATGGGTGCCATGAAATTTGTCTGGACCGTAAGACCGGGTGATAATATTAAGCGTCTTGAAGAGAAAAACGATGCTGTCATTTTTGAATTCTATGCTCCGGCGCAGAAGTACTAACAGCAAATAAAAGAATTAAGCCGCAAAAACAGGCTCTCTGCTGTTTTCGCGGCTTTTGCCATATCCGGAGCTTTTTCCATCCGTCCCGCCGGTATACTCCGCATCTTGTCTATTCCCTGCCGTACACATAGCTGTACGCTTCCCCTGCCCTGCTTATCTCTATGCTGCAGCTTATTTCATACGCACCCAGCTCCTCTGCCAAATCGCGCAGCTGCTCACGGTAATCAAGTATTTCACGGTTATTATCATCCGTCAGCTCCAGTCTGAAGAAAATATAGTTATCCTCATTAATGCTTATCAGCTTGATTGCCGTCCTCGCACGCTTTGCATTTTTTCTCAGCGTAACGGAGTATTTACCCTCCTCTTCAACAACTTCAAGCTCAGCCTCGTTTTTTATGCCGATGTCAGCCGCCAGCTCTCCAACAAGCTGTCTCATTTCTACCGTCGTAAGTACACTGTGCGGCAGTCTTACCGCCTGCTCCAGAACGCTTTTTTCCGCGTTCTCCCCATCTGCACTTTCATTCAGAAAAACCTGTGCGATATCATTTTCCGAGCCCCTGTCATGTAATCCCGGAAGGAACAGAACTGCAGCTATCAGAATAAGTGTTATGGTGTATTTTATACGCTTCATTTCAACATCCTCCATCCAAAATTTCACATCTTTTCTACAGTTTTTCCAAAATTTACGGCAATAAACTTACAGCTTCCTTTAATTGTCCGCAACTTTAATACTTTTCAACTAAAAGAGTTGAAGAAACAGGCGGCTTATTGTATAATATTGAAGTATATGTGTAACCGTAGATTTTTTTCGGCTGCAGATATTTATCAGAATACAGGAGGTGAATTTTATGGCGCAGGAAGCAATTCAGGCCGTTAGGCAGGCAGAAGCCGAAGCAGCTTCACGAATAAAGGAAGCATCGGCCAAACGAGAAGAAATGCTTCAGAAAGCAAAAGCAGACGCTCTTGCCAAGAAGGAGGCAACCGCTTTGGCAGCTGCTGATTCTGAAAAGGCCGCTCTTGCCGAACTTGAAGCGCAAAACGAGAAAAAGATTCAAGCTGCCCGACAGCAGGCGGAAAAGGAAATCGCCACACTCAAAAGCAAAGCTGAAGCTAAAAAAGCCGAGGCGGTTAAGCTTATCATTGAAGAGCTGGTTTCCGTTTAACCTTGTTCTGTATAAGCAGTCGATTATCAACAGCATATGTATGCCGAAGCGTCATATATGTGCGCAGATACTGTACAAAATCTCCGGTTTTGTCAGAACCTACGCTTCGGAATGGAGGAATAAAATATGGCAGTCTTACCAATGAAACGCATAAGTATATGTGCGTTGAAGGCTAACCGTAAGGCTATCTTGGAAGAGCTGCAGCGAAAAGGAGTCATCGAAATAACGGATGTTATTGATGAGGATGAAATCTTCAAGCGCAATGATTTGTCCGAAATCCAGTCGGTATTTACCAAGAACATTCAGACAACGGAAAATGCACTTGAAATCCTCAACACACACGTTCGTGAAAAGACAGGCTTACTGTCTTCCTTCGAAGGCAGAACAATTATTTCCCCGGAGCAGTACTCAGAGTTTGACACAAAGCGCGCAAGCACTTTAGAAGCAGCACAGACACTGGTTTCGCTGTCAAAATCAATTTACGAGTACAAGGCTGAAAAGCTTAAATTACAGACACTTATCGAAGGACTTGAGCCCTGGAGCACACTTGATGTAGCACCGGGATTCTCCGGTACCAAGACAACCGAGGTCTATATCGGAACTCTTCCCGGAACCTGGACCGAGGAAGCCCTGTATGAGCTTTTGGCAGATTTTGCTCCAATCGATGCATACGCAGTCAGTCAGCTTAAAGAGCAAACAGGTATTTACATCATGTGTCTCAAGGAATATGCTGAAAAGCTTTATGATGTTTTGCGTGCCAACGGCTTTGCAAGACCCGCAATCAGCAGTTCACGCGTTCCCGCAGAGCAGCTCGCTGAATATAAGCAGCAGCTTGAGGTTCTCGACGAAGAGATATCAAATGCAATTCATGAAATCGAATCCTTCGAGTACAAGCGTGATGCCCTTAAGTTCTATCGTGATTATGAAAGCATGCGTCAGGAGAAATACGGCGTTATTAACAGGCTGGTTCAGTCAGAACACACCTTTGTGCTGACCGGATACATTACGGAGCGTGATTCCGAGGCCTTAAAGAGCGCACTTGAAGCAAAATATGATATATCTGTCCTTATCGAGACCCCCTCTGAGGAGGATGAGCCGCCGATTGTATTCAGCAATAACGGCTTCGCACGTCCCCTCGAGAGCATAACCGAGAGCTACAGCCCGCCCGGAAAGCACGAGCTTGACCCGACCTTTGCAATGTCATTATTCTATTACATGCTTTTTGGTCTTATGTTCTCGGATGCAGGCTACGGACTTATTCTTACGATTGCAACAACAATATTGCTTGCTAAGTACAAGAACATGGAATCAGGAATGAGAAACTTCCTTCGTATGTTCCAGTTCTGCGGTATTTCGACCACCTTCTGGGGTATTATCTTCGGAAGCTATTTCGGCGATATCTTCTACCGCGTTTCAATAACCTTCTTCGGAACCGAATTTAATGTAGACCCGCTGTGGTTCTCACCCAATGAGGATCCGATGAGAATGCTTGTTTTCTCAATGGTAATCGGTCTGATTCATATTTTCGGCGGACTTATCATGAATTTCATACAGGCATGTAAAAATAAAGATGTTTTTGGCGGCTTCTGCGACGGTATCATATGGATTGTCCTGCTTTGCGGATGTGCATTAACACTCATGTCAACCAGTACATTCATGAATATCATCGGAGGCGGAGAGCCGATAAGCGGACCTCTTGCCGAGGCAGGTAAATGGATGGCCATCATCGGTGCACTCGGAGTTCTTCTTACCGGAGGACGCGAATCAAAGAGCATCGGCGGAAAGCTGGCACTCGGAGCCTACGGCCTCTACGGAATAACAAGTTATCTCAGTGATATCCTCTCATATTCAAGACTCCTTGCTCTGGGTCTTGCAACAGGTATCATAGGTAACGTTATCAACCAGATGGCGGCAATGCCCGGAAGCGGTATTGTAAAGGTTATCCTGTTTACCATCATTTTTGTATTTGGACATACGCTTAACTTCCTTATTAACATCTTAGGCGCTTATGTTCATACAAACCGTTTACAGTATGTAGAATTTTTCGGTAAATTCTTTAACGGCGGCGGACATATGTTTGATCCTTTTACCGCCAAAACAAAATATATCAAGATAAAGGAGATTTAATACTATGGAAAATTTCGGATTAGCATTTGCTGTATTAGGAGCAATTTCAGCAGCACTTTTTGCAGGTATCGGTTCAGCTAAAGCAGTCGGCATGGGCGGACAGGCAGCAGCAGGCGTTGTTACTGAGGACCCCAGCCTTTTCAGTAAAGTTCTTATTCTTCAGCTTCTCCCCGGTACACAGGGTATCTACGGTCTGCTTATCGCCTTCATCACTCTTTCACAGATCGGTGTTCTCGGCGGAAGCGCTGACATCTCATTAGTAAAGGGTATCGCTTATTTCTGCGCATGTCTTCCCATGGCAGTTGTAGGTTACATTTCAGCTATCCATCAGGCAAAGGCATCTGTTGCTTCTATCGCACTCGTAGCTAAGAAGCCCGATCAGTTCGGTAAGGCTATGCTTTTCCCCGCAATGGTTGAGACCTACGCTATTTTCGCATTACTTATTTCAATCCTTGCTATCACAGGAATCGGCGGAATCAACATCTAATAATAGGAGATTATGTCTATGACCGGACTTGAAAAAATAATTGAGCATATCAAGCAGGACTCCATAGAAGAATCAAACAGGATTATTGCTGAAGCACAGGCAGAGATTGATGAAATAGCCAAAGCCGCTTCGGAGGAACGCAACAGACTTGCACACAGTCTTGAGGAGCACAGCAGCTCCGAGCGTGACCTCATTAAAAGCCGCGGTGATTCAGCCGCTGCCCTTACCGGAAGAAAAATGCTTCTTACCGCAAAGCAGCAGATAATCGATGAGACTCTTGAGGCTGCTAAGCTCCACCTTCTTAATCTCCCGGATGCTGAATACTTCAGCTACCTCGAGAGACTTATTAAGAAGTTCTCATTGGGACAGGACGGCGAAATTCTGTTCTCAGCCAAGGATTTAAAGAGAATTCCTGCAGGCTTTGACACAGTTCTTAAGCAGAATTCACTGAAGCTGTCAAACGAAACGAGAAATATAGAAGGAGGCTTCGTCCTCTTATACGGCGACATCGAAGAAAACTGTTCTGTTGAAGCTCTTTTCCTCGCCGGACGTGAAGCACTCCAGGATAAAATAAAGGATTTATTATTCACCGAATAGTCATTTCGGAAGGAAGGAGTGTGAAAAATCATCTGATATGATTTTTCGCACGGCTATTTGTTTCTTGAGCGAAAACAAATAGCCATAGCGATATTCCTCGCAACAAGTCGCTCAGAAATGGAGGATTAATATGACCGAGAATCAGTATATTTATGCGGTCGCACGCATCCGTTCTAAAGAAATGACACTGTTCGGCAAACAGGTTATCGATCAGCTCATGTCCTGCAAGACCTATCAGGACTGCATCCGCTATCTCGCCGATAAGGGCTGGGACTGCGAAGGCAAGCCCGCCGATGAGTTTCTTGCAAATGAGAGAGAGAAGACCTGGGCGCTTATGCGCGAGCTGGTTGAAGATATGTCTGTTTTCAACATCTTTCTGGTGCCGAATGATTTCCACAATCTCAAGGCATCAATAAAGCAGGTATGCAATACGGAAACCGTTCCCAATATTTTTATTAAGAACGCAACCGTTAATCCGAATGAAATATTTACGGCAGTTAAAGAGAAAAACTTTGAGCTGCTTCCCGAATACATGAGAGAATGTGCCGAGGAAGCTTATGAAATCCAGCTCAAGGACCGCAACAGCCAGCTTTGCGACGTTGTTGTCGATAAAGCGGCTCTTTCAACCGTTTATTCAATGGCAAAGGCATCAAAGAACGAGCTGTTTATGAGCTACGCCGAGATGAAAACCGTTGCCGCGGATATTAATATTGCAATCCGCGCCTGCAAAACAGGCAAGGATATGGATTTCCTGAAGAGAGCACTTGTTCCCTGTGATACGCTTGATATCAAGCTCCTCACGACGGCGGCTCTTTCCGGACTTGATGCGATTTACGCATACCTTGAAACGACTGTCTATAATGATGCCATTAAGGCTATAAAGGAATCCCCCTCTTCCTTCGAGAAGTGGTGCGATGACCGTATGATGGTGGCAATCCGTCCCCAGAAGACGAATCCCTTCACCATATCGCCTCTGGCAGCATATATACTTGCCCGCGAAAATGAAATCAAATCAGTACGTATTATTCTTTCAGGTAAGCTTAACGACCTGTCTGAGGAAACAATACGGGAAAGGTTAAGGGAAATGTATGTATAAGATTGCAGTAATTGGTGACCGTGACAGCATTTACGGCTTTGCGGCAGTCGGGCTTGATACTTTCCCCGTTGAGAATCCCGAGGACGGTGCAAAGACTTTAAAGAAACTTGCCGAAGGCGAATATGCAGTCATTTATATAACGGAAGCGTTAGTCAGTCAGATTCAGTCTGAGGTTGATAAATACCGCGAACAGCTTATGCCGGCAATCATTCCGATACCGGGTGTTGCGGGAAATACGGGCTCAGGCATTGCAAGTGTTAAGAAATTGGTAGAGCAGGCCGTTGGCTCAGATATCATTTTCAATAATAATTAATTCGAAAAAACTCAGCAGATTTATGCAGAAACGGAGGAAATAATGAGTCAAGGGACTATTAAGAAGGTAGCCGGTCCTCTTGTCATTGCAGAGGGCATGCGTGACGCCAATATGTTCGACGTTGTTCGTGTAAGTAACGAGCGTCTGATTGGCGAAATCATCGAGATGCACGGCGACCAGGCTTCTATTCAGGTATATGAAGAAACAGCCGGCTTAGGACCCGGAGAGCCCGTTGAATCAACCGGCGCTCCGCTCAGCGTTGAACTGGGCCCCGGCTTAATCGGAAGTATTTTTGACGGTATCCAGAGACCTCTTGTTACCATCATGGAGCAGACAGGTAATAACCTTACACGCGGTGTTGAGGTTCCCTCTCTCAGCAGAGAGAATAAGTGGCATTTCGTACCTGTTGTTGCTGCAGGCACAAAGGTTCTCGGCGGAGACATCATCGGTACCGTACAGGAATCTCCCATCGTTGTTCAGAAGATAATGATTCCCAACGGAATCGAAGGAACAATTAAATCAATCAGCGAGGGTGACTACACTCTCAATGATACCGTTGCCGTAGTTGAAAAGGCAGACGGACAGACAGTTAATGTAACCATGCTTCAGAAGTGGCCTGTTCGTAAGGGCAGACCCTACAAGACAAAGCTTTCACCCGATATGCCGCTTATTACCGGACAGCGTGTTATCGATACACTCTTCCCTATCGCAAAGGGCGGTGTTGCAGCCGTTCCCGGACCCTTCGGAAGCGGAAAAACCGTTGTTCAGCATCAGCTTGCTAAATGGGCAGAGGCAGACATCGTTGTTTACATCGGATGCGGCGAGCGCGGAAACGAAATGACCGACGTTCTGAACGAGTTCCCCGAGCTGAAGGACCCCAAGACCGGACATTCACTCATGGAGCGTACCGTTCTTATTGCTAATACCTCAGATATGCCCGTTGCGGCTCGTGAGGCTTCTATTTACGTAGGTATCACCATTGCGGAGTATTTCCGTGACATGGGTTATTCGGTAGCACTTATGGCAGACTCCACATCACGTTGGGCAGAGGCTCTCCGTGAGATGTCAGGACGTCTTGAGGAAATGCCCGGTGAGGAGGGTTATCCCGCTTACCTCGGCAGCCGTCTCGCACAGTTCTATGAGCGTGCAGGACGTGTTATCTCTAACGGTTCAGAGGACCGCGAGGGTGCTCTCTCCGTTATCGGTGCCGTTTCACCTCCCGGTGGTGATATTTCAGAGCCGGTTTCACAGGCTACCCTTCGTATCGTAAAGGTATTCTGGGGTCTTGATGCAGGACTTGCTTATAAGCGTCACTTCCCTGCAATCAACTGGCTTACAAGCTATTCACTTTATGTAAACAACATGACCAAATGGTTCAATAACGAAGCAGGCGGTCCCTGGATGGAATACCGCGGCCGTATCATGAGTCTTCTCAGTGATGAGGCAGCACTTCAGGAAATCGTACAGCTCGTAGGTATGGATGCTCTTTCAGCACCCGACCGCTTAAAGCTCGAGGCTGCACGTTCAATCCGTGAGGACTTCCTTCATCAGGATGCTTTCCATGAGGTTGATACCTATTCTCCTCTTGAGAAGCAGTACAGAATGATGAAGCTCGTTCTTGAGTACTACGATGCTTCTGTTGAGGCTCTTAAGGAAGGCGTTGATATCAATGCTCTTTCAAAGCTTGACATCAGAGAGCGTATCGGTCGTTATAAGTATATTAAAAATGAAGTTCTTGAAAAGGAATACGATGATATTATTCATGAGCTGCACCGTCAGATTGACGTGCTTAAGACAAAGGAGGATTAATCATGCCGAAGGAATATAAAACTATTCAAGAGGTAGCGGGTCCTCTGATGCTCGTACAGGGCGTTGAAGGTGTATGCTACAACGAGCTCGGTGAAATCGAGCTTTCAAGCGGCGAGACCCGTCGTTGTAAGGTTCTTGAAATTGACGGCAGCAATGCCATGGTTCAGTTATTCGAATCCTCAACCGGTATCAACCTCTCAGACAGTAAGGTCCGCTTCCTCGGAAGAACAATGGAGCTTGGTGTTTCAGAGGATATGCTCAGCCGTGTGTTTGACGGACTCGGACGTCCTATCGACGGCGGTCCCGATATTCTTCCCGAAAAGAGACTTGATGTTAACGGTCTCCCCATGAACCCCGCAGCACGTAACTATCCGCAGGAGTTCATTCAGACAGGTGTTTCCGCAATCGACGGACTTAACACTCTGGTTAGAGGCCAGAAGCTTCCCATCTTCTCAGCCAGCGGTCTTCCGCATGCCGAGCTTGCTGCACAGATTGCACGTCAGGCTAAGGTTCGCGGTACCAACGAGCCCTTCGCCGTTGTATTCGCTGCCATGGGTATCACCTTCGAGGAAGCTAACTTCTTCACCGAGAGCTTTAAGGAAACAGGCGCTATCGACCGTTCCGTTATGTTTATTAACCTTGCAAATGACCCTGCTGTTGAGCGTATCGCAACACCCCGTATGGCTCTTACCGCAGCAGAGTACCTTGCATTTGACAAGGGTATGCACGTACTCGTAATCCTTACCGATATCACAAACTACGCGGATTCACTCCGTGAGGTTTCTGCAGCGCGTAAGGAGGTTCCCGGACGTCGCGGATATCCCGGATATATGTACACTGACCTTGCTACTCTTTATGAGCGTGCAGGCCGTCAGAAGGGCAAGAACGGCAGTATCACTATGATACCCATCCTTTCAATGCCCGAGGATGATAAGACACATCCCATCCCCGACCTTACAGGATACATCACAGAGGGTCAGATTATTCTGAGCCGTGAGCTTCACCGCCAGGGTATTACTCCTCCCATTGATGTTCTTCCTTCACTTTCACGTCTGAAGGATAAGGGTATCGGCGAAGGCAAGACAAGAGCTGACCATGCAAACACAATGAACCAGCTTTTCGCAGCTTATGCGCGCGGTAAGGAAGCTAAGGAGCTCATGGTCGTACTCGGTGAGGCAGCTCTTACTGATATTGATAAGCTTTACGCAGAGTTTGCCGAGCGCTTTGAGAAGGAATATGTATCTCAGGGCTACGATGCAAACAGAAGCATTGAGGAAACTCTTGAAATCGGCTGGAAGCTTCTCCGTATCCTTCCGAGGGCCGAGCTTAAGCGTATCAAGGATGAGTTCTTAGATAAGTATTATGATGCAGAATAAACTGGAGAACGCCACAATCCATCTTTTAACGTTCTCGGAATGGAGTGAAATATGGCCGGTAAACAGGTAAATCCTACCCGTATGGAGCTCACACGTCTTAAGAAAAAGCTTGTTACCGCAAAGCGCGGTCATAAGCTGCTTAAGGATAAGCGTGATGAGCTTATGCGCCAGTTCCTCGACCTTGTCAGAGAAAATAAAGCTCTGCGCGAGAGGGTTGAAGCCGGAATCGCCGCAGCAAATAAGAATTTCGTGCTTGCGCGTGCTTCTATGGACAGCGAGGCTGTCAATGAGGCACTTATGTCCCCGTGTCAGGAGGTTCAGCTCGAAACATCAACACGCAATGTCATGAGTGTTGATATTCCGGTGTTTGATTATAAGACACGTACCGCAGACCCTAATGATATTTACTGCTACGGTTTTGCTTTTACCTCAAGCGACCTCGATGATGCGGTTAAATCTCTTGCAGACATTCTTCCCGACATGCTCCGCCTTGCAGAGTGTGAAAAGTCCTGCCAGCTGATGGCAACGGAAATCGAGAAGACCAGACGAAGAGTTAATGCCCTTGAGCATGTCGTAATCCCTGAAACCGCTTCGCAGATAAAGTATATCATCATGAAGCTTGACGAAAACGAGCGAAGCACCCAGATCCGTCTGATGAAGGTTAAGGATATGATGCTCGAGCAGACCCATCATTACAAGGAGAAAGCAACGTCTGCATAGTCCGTACGGCAAAATAAAACGGCTTTTGCAAGCCGCTGATTCAGACATTATATTTGTTTTATAACATGAACTGTTAATTACAAAGGGCATATATATGCCCTTTGTAATTAAGATTGGAGAATGTCATGGATATCAATAGTTTGAAATTATTCAGAAAAAGATATGTCCCGATGGAGCTTTTACATCTTAAAAATGATCATCTGATCAGCCTTCAGGATAATGTTCTGCTTACACGCTGGGACACCATAAAGCCGCGCAAGGATATTGCCCACGGTATATCTGCGTATTTTCTTAAGGACGGCTTCAAGGTCAGTAAGGTGTTTAATCACCTGCACGAGCCGGTCTACTGGTACTGTGATATTATAAATGCAATCGTAGATGAAGAAAATAACGAAATAACCTCTGAAGACCTCCTTCTGGATGTCGTAATCTATCCGGACAAAACTGTCCGCGTTCTTGATGTTGCCGAAACTGCCGAAGCCTTCGAAAGCGGCATAATAACAAAAGAACAGCTCATCTATGCCATGAACAGGCTCGACAAGCTGTTATCTCTGATTTATTCCGGCGAGTTTGCCACTCTCCAATCTTATCTTGACAATATAGAATAGTAATCCTATGACATCAGATTTATACGGCGTACATGATTTGCGCCCTCAGAAAACGGGGTATCAAGAAAGATATCAACAATCTTTAATGCAAGTCCCTCGCCTACCACTCTTGCGCCCATCGCAAGCACATTGGCATCATTATGCTGCCTTGTTGCCTCTGCACTGAAGCAGTCTCCGCATACCGCTGCGCGAATCTCCTTATGCCTGTTTGCCGCAATCGAAATCCCGATTCCCGTTCCGCAGATTAAAATGCCCTTATCGGCCTCTCCCGCAATAATAGCCTGTGAAACATTCTCCGCAAACACCGGATAATCACAGCTCTCCTCTGAATATGTCCCGTAATCCTTAAACTCCAGTCCTCTCTCCTTCAAATGCTCCATAACCTTCTGTTTAAGACCGTATCCGGCATGATCACTTCCAATTGCTATCATAATTCGTCCTCCCCGGCAGCTTCGATTACTTATCTCACTCTTTTTCGTGCCGTTTTTATTTGCAATTCCATTATACTCCTTCCGGCACAGATTAATAGCCTAAAATTGCTGATTCTATATCATCTATATCACTTTCAGCACAAGCTTCACAAGCATTTCCAGCTCACTGCAGCACTCATCATAAACTTCCTCGCTCTGTCCGTATGGGTCCGCCACATCCCCGTCAAGCCCCACAAAGGCTTTTATTGCATGTACATTCCCTGCCGCAGCTCCCGCAATACCTCTCAAAAGCTCCGCCTGCCCCCGCGTCATCGTCAGCACAAGCGTCTCCTCATTAAGATCCTCCTGCACCAGCTGCCTCGAACAAAAACCCTCCAGGCTCAGCCCGCGCCGCTCCACCGCCTGCCTCGCCTTCACGTTCGCTTCGCTCCCGCAGCCCACCGCCAGTCCCCGCGACTCAGCAACCGGCTGCCCACCGGAACGAAGACTGTTGTATATGACCTCCGCCATGGGACTGCGGCAGGTATTGCCGTGGCAGATAAATAATACTTTTATCATAGTAATAATTCTCCTTGTTTTGCGAAGCAAAATCCGAGTCTCCAGACGAGGAGAGAATTTTTGCTCACTTTTTGCCCGGAAATGCCCAGTTTTGCTAGGTATGCCGGGGTTATGGTTAAATTGTTGTTTGGTTGTTAGATAGGCAAATTATAGCATAATTTAGCAAGTTGTGACTACTTGTTAGTAGTAGGAATGGTAGTAAAACGGAAAGTCTTACTACTAAGGGTTTTTCTGTTTTAACAAAGAAATTATCATTCTTCCCCTGGTTCTAATCAATATGCATATTAGCTCGATGACCGCTTCAATATTATCCATATTGGTAGTCTTTTCTCCAAAGTTTATTAGTTCACACGCTTTGCTTTTATCCCTTAATATACTATCCCAATTTTCAATCCATTTTTCAAATTCATTTTCTTTAACATCC
>JAZNKQ010000066.1:0-3461 GCA_045578645.1 Lachnospiraceae bacterium | reverse complement strand
GAGAGGGCGGCGTCTTAACCCCTTGACCAATTCGCCATACAGGACTTGTATCGTCCACACTGCCGGAGCACTTCGTCTCACTCGCACCGACAAAATGTATAATACACCATCCCGTAAAAAAAAGCAAGTGTTTTTTTTGATTTTTTAAAAATATTTTTAATTGTTCGAATTATATCTATTTTTCGAATTTAAAAACATTTAAACCGATTCTTTCATCAACCATACGACCCACGCTACCCTCAAGCTCATTTACAACCAGCTCACAGGTTGCCGCAATACGACATTCATTTAAATGTCCGCCGTATACATGAAGCTCTTCATCACTTACGTTTATGTGAAGATGCAGATAGGTTTCTCCGTCCTTCTGTGTTACATTACCGACAAGAGAAGTTATCTCCATTGCACCGGTCAGTTCCTTACTGTGATACTTCTGCTCCATTACATCATACAGGCCGACCTTTACATAGTCACACGCACCGATACCGGTAATCTCTGCGAGCTTTATGCTCTCCTTTTTGCAAAGCTCAAGAAGACCCGATACAACCTCTTCTCCTCTGTCAATTCTTACCACATAGCTTCTTCCTGTCTTTAAATAATCCATATTTACCTCCGTTCATATTCCCTTTTGTTTTCTTTTATCTGTAAATTACATAAGATAATCCATTAATGAAATCTGGTTGCTCTCCGGTATGTCCCCGAACAGACCGAGTCTGTTCATAAGCTCTACTACCGTACCGCTCACCCTGCACCGGTTTTTGAAATCCTCACGCGACAGAAAGCTGCCGTTTTGCGCTGCCTCATAAATCTGCTCGGCTGCCTTTTCACCCAGACCTTCAAGTGTACTGAGCGACGGCATCAGCTTTCCGTCAATAATCTGAAAATGACGTGCCTTTGCCTTAAAAATATCAATCGGAAGGAATTCAAATCCCCTTGCATACATTTCCTGCACAATCTTCATATCACCGTACTGGTTCTGCTCCTTCGGTGTGGCCTGGTCACCCTTACTCTTTATCTCCGCCATATGCGCATCCAGCTTTTCTCTTCCGAGACACATTTTCTCATAATCAAAGTCCGTAGCTCTTATGCTGAAATAAGCCGCATAATATGCCAGCGGATAATATATCTTGAAATAGGCAATTCTGAAAGCCATCATTACATATGCACAAGCGTGTGCCTTGGGGAACATATACTTAATTCTCTTACAGGACCATATATACCAGTCCGGTACATTATTCGCAACCATTGCTTCCTCCATCTCAGGCTGCAGTCCCTTTCCCTTTCTTACGCTTTCCATAATCTTAAACGAAAGACCGGGCTCGATTCCCATTCTGATGAGATATGTCATAATATCGTCTCTTGTACATATTGCGGTTGACAGAGTACATTTTTCCTCGGCAATAAGCGTCTGGGTATTGTTAAGCCATACATCCGTTCCGTGGGAAAGACCCGAAATTCTAATCATATCAGAAAAGCTCTTAGGTTTGGTATCGCGAAGCATCTGCATAACGAAATCCGTTCCGAGCTCCGGTATTCCGAGACTTCCCAAATCACATCCGCCTATATCCTCGGGCTTTATGCCGAGTGCCTCTGTCGATGCAAACAGCGAAATAACTCCGGGATCGTCCATTCTGATAGTCTTTGCATCGATTCCTGTAAGATCCTCAAGCATTCGTATCATCGTCGGATCGTCGTGTCCCAATATATCAAGCTTAAGCAGATTATGATCTATGGAGTGATAATCAAAATGGGTTGTGATTATCGGCGAATTCACGTCGTTTGCAGGATGCTGCACGGGAGTAAAGGAGTATATCTCCTCGCCGTGCGGAAGAACAATAATTCCTCCGGGATGCTGCCCTGTTGTTCTTCTTACGCCTACACATCCCGAGGCTATTCTTGTAACCTCATCCGCACGCTTGTGTATTCCGTGCTCCTCACAGTATTTCAGCACATATCCGTATGCTGTCTTATCGGCAAGCGTACCGATTGTTCCAGCGCGGAAGGTATGCCCCTCACCGAATATTACTTCCGTATAGTCATGTGCCTTACTCTGATACTCTCCAGAGAAATTAAGGTCAATATCCGGCTCCTTGTCACCGTTAAACCCAAGGAAGGTCTCAAACGGTATATTATGTCCGTCCTTAACCAGCTGCTCACCGCAATTCGGACATTTCCGGTCAGGCATGTCACAGCCCGAACCGACATAAGACTTAACCTCTTCCGAATCAAAATCCGAGAAATGGCATTTTTCACAATAATAATGTGCTGGCAGAGGATTAACCTCCGTTATTCCCGCCATTGTCGCAACAAAGGAGGAGCCTACCGAGCCTCTCGAGCCGACAAGATAGCCGTCCTCGTTTGATTTCCATACCAGCTTCTGTGCAATTATATACATTACGGCAAAACCGTTTTTAATAATTGATTCAAGCTCATGCTCAAGTCTGTCATGTACGGGCTTGGGTAACGGGCTTCCGTACATTGACACAGCCTTGGTCTCACAGATTTCCCTGAGTGTCTTGTCCGAATCCTCAATAACGGGCGGACATTTATCGGGGCGCACCGGTGAAATCTTTTCAACCATATCAAAAATCTTCTGAGGATTCTCAATAACTACCTCACGTGCCCTCTCATCACCCAGAAAACGGAATTCCTCAAGCATTTCATCAGTTGTATGAAGATAAAGCGGCGCCTGCTTATCCGCATCCTCAAAGCCCTTGGCAGACATAATAATCCTTCTGTAAATCTCATCCTCGGGATTAAGAAAATGCACGTCACAGGTTGCAACACACAGCTTTCCGTGCTCCTGCGCCAGCTGTGATATACGCTTATTCAGTCTGCGCAAATCAGACTCATCAACAACCTGAGGTATCTTTTTATCTTCTATCATATACCGGTTATTTCCGATTTGCTGTATTTCATAATAATCGTAAAAATCTCCGATACGCTTAATCTCTTCCGGCGGCTTATCGAACAGAACAGCCCTGAACAGCTCACCCGCTTCACAGGCAGAACCGATAATAAGTCCCTCCCTGTTTTCCTTTAACAGGCTCTTAGGAATACGTGGTCTTCTTGCAAAATACCGAAGATGCGAAATCGAAACAAGCTTATACAGATTTACTCGTCCCACATCATTGCGGCACAGGATAATAACATGGTAGCTCGGCATCTTCTTCAAATCTTCATCTGAATATCTGCCATCCTCACCTTTATGGAAAACATGACCCTTAGCATCAGTAACGGTATCAGGCTCATCATCAACCAGATATCCCTCGCAGCCGTATATTATTTTGAAATCCTTCGCCCGCTGCAGCTCATCGGGATCCTTTATCGCTTTTGTATTAATGGCATGTGAAGCCTCCGGAAAGGACTGTACCACTCCGTGGTCTGTTATCGCTATTCCCTTATGCCCCCATTTGAAAGCGGTTTTTACCAGATCAGTTGCCGACACAACACCATCCATATCA
>JAZNKQ010000065.1:0-31541 GCA_045578645.1 Lachnospiraceae bacterium | reverse complement strand
GAAAAACAGAAAAATTTTTAGATATCTGACCTTGCACAGCAAGATAGCAATTACCGTTACGGCGGGGCTCATCCTTGTCGGGGCAATTCTCATATTTATTTTTGAATATGCAAATCCTTTGACCATCGGAGAGATGGACTTATTCGATAAGATTCAAGTATCTTTCTTCCAATCGGTCACTACGAGAACCGCAGGCTTTGCCTCTGTTCCGCAAGAGAATCTGACGAATGCATCTGCTGCCGTATCTGTTATTTTGATGTTGATAGGCGGTTCGCCAGTGGGAACAGCAGGCGGCATGAAAACTGTAACGATCACTGTACTTATCTGCGCGGCATTCGCTACCATCAGAAACAAGAATAGCGCAACTCTGTTTGGTCGTCGCATTTCCGATGACTCAGTAAAAAAGGCTGTTGCTGTGGTTGTAATGTTTCTTACGATCTGCGCCAGCTCAACGGTTCTTATACTGGCAACGAGTAACGCTTCTGCCATTGATGCAGTTTATGAAACAGTTAGTGCAACGGCAACGGTTGGTCTTTCAAGAAATTTTACGGCAACACTCAACGCATTTGGAAAACTCATTATAATTGTTACCATGTATTTTGGCAGAGTCGGTCCCATATCGCTTGCGGTCGCTTTGGGTAGAAAAAATGAAAGTCAGAATGTTATTTCTGAGCCGACGGAAAATATCAGTATTGGATAAAGGAGAATCCTATGAAAGTAAAGAAAACATACGCAGTCTTCGGACTTGGAAGATACGGAAGAGCAGTAGCAAGAGAACTTGTCGAGAATGGCATGGATGTTGTTGCAGTAGATGCTGAACAAAAAATTGTGAATGATGCAGCGGCATATTTGCCAGTTTGCAAGTGTGCGGATGTAACCGATTCGGAGGTCATATCGCGCCTTGGTATTAGCAACATCGATACTGTGGTCGTTTGTATGGCAAGTAATCTTGAAGCAAGTGTAATGGCTGTCACTCTTTGCAAGGAAGTGGGCGTAAAAAATGTTATAGCAAAATGTGCAAACGAGATGCAACAAAAGATATTGTTTCGTGTGGGTGCGGACAAGGTGGTATTTCCCGAGAACGAGTCCGGCGTCCGTCTTGCCAAGAATCTACTTAGCTCGGGTTTTATTGATATGATCTCTCTGTCGAAGGACGTGTCAATAATCGAGATTGATGTGAGAACTGAGTGGTGTGGCAAAAATTTGATTGAATTAAATCTCCGAAAAAAATATGGTTTTAATATCGTTGCTATCAAGAAAGATGAAAATGTAAACGTAAATATCAATCCCGAACAACCTCTTGAAGAAGAAACCACGCTGATCGTTATTGCCAACATAGCTAAGTTAGGAAAAATAAAATAAGTTTCATAAAGCACCATCGGTGCGTAGCCAATTTCTCAGAAATTGTTAAAGGGTTTGGGATGTTTCCCAACAAGTACGCACAAGTGGGTACCGCCGTGCCCTGCTTGCTACAGATGATTGCATTTTAGCAAGCAAATCGAAGCGAATGAATGAAAAGGGCAATCTGAGCGATGAACGTTTTGCCATGATGAGCAAGACCTACGAGGACAAGCAAGCGCAGCTTAAAGAAGGTACATATCGAATATGACCTCGTTGGCTAAATTCCCGTGGATGAACTGATAAAAGCGGAACAGGCATGACCGAAATCATGCCTGTTCCAAGAAATTTGCATATTACTGTTTTACAATCACCGAGCATTTAGCCCGGTTCTTTTTTTGTCAATCGCGGAAATATAAATCACGTGTATAGACCTTGTTAAGAACGTCCTTAAGGTCATCATCATATCTGTTGGCAATTATGGCATTGCTCATTTTTTTGAATTTCTTTAAGTCATTGATAATGGTTGAACCAAAGAAGGTTTCATTATTATTAAGTGAAGGCTCGTAAATAATGACCTTTGCACCTTTAGCCTTGATTCGTTTCATAACGCCCTGGATGGAGCTCTGGCGGAAATTATCGGAGCCGGTTTTCATGGTGAGTCTGTATACTCCGATTACTATTTCCTTTTCAAGCTCGGAGGACCATTCGTTGTTTGATTTATATGCGTAACCGCCCGCCATTTCAAGGACGCGGTCGGCGATATAGTCCTTGCGGGTCCGGTTGCTTTCGACAATTGCACCGATAAGATTTTCAGGCACATCGCGGTAGTTTGCAAGAAGCTGTTTCGTGTCCTTCGGCAGACAGTAGCCGCCGTATCCGAAGGAGGGATTATTATAGTGGGTGCCGATACGCGGGTCGAGGCATACGCCGTCAATGATGGAGCGGGTATTCAGACCCTTAATCTCAGCATAGGTGTCGAGCTCATTAAAATAACTTACACGCAGGGCAAGATACGTATTTGAAAACAGTTTTACCGCTTCTGCCTCAGTGAAGCCCATAAAGAGCGTAGGGATGTTTTCCTTTTTTGCACCCTGCTGCAGCAGAGCGGCAAAGGTATGTGCGGCTTCGTTGACTCCCGGGTTTTCACTGTCAGTACCTATAATAATTCGTGACGGATAAAGATTGTCATAAAGTGCTTTTGATTCACGAAGAAACTCGGGGCTGAACAGAATGCGGTCGGAATTAAGCTTCTCGCGAATCGAAAGCGTATAGCCGACAGGGATTGTGGATTTAATAATAATATAGCCGTGCGAGTTTACCTCAAGAACTGATTTGATAACCGATTCAACAGCGGTTGTGTCAAAGTAGTTTCTCATGGGGTCGTAATTTGTCGGCGCGGCAACAACAATAAAGTCAGCATCACGGTATGCGCTTTCGGCATCGAGAGTTGCCGTAAGATTAAGCGGGCGGTGTGCCAGATAATCCTCAATTTCATTATCGCTTATCGGACTGATGCGGCGATTTATTTTATCGACCTTTTCGGGGACAATATCGACGGCAGTAACTGTATTATGCTGTGAAAGTAAAACGGCAAGTGACATTCCGACATAGCCTGTACCGGCAACTGCAATTCTGTATGAGGGTAAAGTAAAATCGGCGGAGTCAGCGGCAGGTGTATCAAGGGACTCTGCTGTAAGACCTTGCGTACCGGAGACGGGAGTCTTTTCCGAAGCGTCCGAAAAAACCTCGAGAGGGTCAAACTGCAGGACCTCGGCCAGTGCTTCAAGCTGCTGGATGGTCGGGATATAGTCCATATGCTCAATACGTCCGAGCATGGTTCTGTTAATGCCGGTGAGGTTTGAAACCTGTTGCTGTGTAAGGGAAAGAAGCCGACGCTTCTCCTTAAGTACAGCGGAAAGAAGGGATTGTGACAATTTATTCATACTATTCTCCATTCCGAAGCGTAGCGAAGGAATCCGCACGAGAAAATCACGAAGGTGATTTCTCACACTATTCTCCATTCAGGGTATATATCATATCTAAATGATATCATAAACGTCACGAAGAGGTCAACAGAAAGCAAAAGAATTGATAAATGATGTTTAAAACAACAAAAGGCACGAATTACTCCGTGCCTTGTATTGTATATTATTTTATTATCGGATTATGATACCTTATTCGGCAAGACCCTCGACAATACCGAGAATTGCGATGCCGACAATAACGGTTGCAACAGCTGCGTACTGAAGCTTTGTAAGCTTTTCCTTAAGGAAAAGACGGGAGAGAATGAGTGATACAATGCTGTAGGATGCAATCATGGGTGCAGCCACAACACCGTTGCCGCTCATTGCATAAACATATGTAGCCTGACCTGCTGTTTCGAGAACAGCGGCAATTACTCTGTCCTTCTGCTCCGGAAGCTTAACGGACTGCTTCTTTATTATACGTATATAAATAAATATAAGAACGGCTGCAATCAGGAAGGTAAGCTCATAGGAAACGTTAGCTACGGTTTCAAGAGTGTCCTCCGTTACTCCGACAAGAGGAGTAGCTTCGAAATCGTCAAGATAATATGCATCAAGGAAGGTTCCGAGAGAATCAATAATACAATAGAGAATAGGCATAAGGAATGCTACAAAGCCTATTGCGTATTTTCTGTCGGCAGCGCCGGGCTTTCCCATTTCCCTCTTCTCAAGTAAACCGAGGAAGAAAACTCCGCCGCAAATAAGAACAACAGCGACTGATGACAGCAAATCCATGGTCTGTCCGAGAAGTACGAGACAGAGAATACAGGATACGGCGCCCGAAGAGTTCTGAATCGGGGAAGATATGGAAAGCATGAGATATCTTAAACCAAAGTAACCGATTGTCATGGATAATATGTACATGAGTGAAACCGGAAGGTATTTTACGAGATTAATCGGGTCATAATCAACGCCTGTAATGATGAGTGTTGCCACGGCATGTATACCCATAACGATACCAACCATCATGGCAGTTTTCAGGTGGCTGTATTTATCCTTTTCGGAAGCCCCCTTTTTGTAAAATAAATCAGCAGCGCCCCATGCGCAAGTAGTAATTAGTGCATATACAAACCACATATGTCCTCCATTTAATATGTATGCCGTAAATAGGCGTGCACGAAGAACCCTGACAGCATATCGGCATATTTAAATTTGTGTATTCCGGTAAGACTTGCCATGTCTGACCGGGATAAATCACGATGCATATTTTACATAAGAAGCGGCATATTTGTCAATATATTATATGAAGCAATATGACTGCTTTGGAAGGAATAAATACCTTGACACAAATGAAAAAAGTCAGTATACTTTAGACTATCGCGCAGCCGGGGAGTTAGCGGTGCCCTGCACCTGCAATCCGCTACAGCAGGGGTGATATCCGGCCTCGGGAAGTTTGTGGCTAAGCTGCCCCTTATAAGTGATGTTGACGTTTGGGTCTTGCGCAACAGGAACCTATGAACCGTGTCAGGGTAGGAATACAGCAGCACTAAGTAGAATTTTCTGTGTGCCGCAAGGCAGCCTGGACCGAGTTAACTGTAAGGGTAACGTTGGTGACAGCTTTTCAAAGCCGGGTGCGCGGTATATTGATGAGGACAGCAGAGGCTGTTCTTTTTTTTACGAAAAACACTTCACGTTTATGGTCTTATCTATTATAATGTAATGGGGTTATGTACATTTGACGTAATATGCTTCGAAATGGAGGTAATTATGGATATTGGTTCAGTAAATCGCCTTAATCAGGGTGATGTGCTTTTTCGTGAAGGTGAAAAGGTGCAGGCTGTATATATGGTATTAAAGGGGAAGGTCGAGATATTTAACCGCGGCTTGTCTGCGGTAGCCGGAGCAGGAACTCTCCTTGGTTCAAATGATGCCGGGAACGGATTGCATTCCTGCAGCTGTGTTGTAAAAGAACCTGCTGCAGTTTATGCATTTGCGGCTGACGGGGCAAAATCCCTGCAGACAATATTGGCATCCAATAAAGAATACGGCGGGTTGGCGATTTACAGTCACAGCAGGATTATTCAGGAGATGGCAGGGTGTTATCGCAGAATATACCCGCTTACGAAAGATATATATACAAAGCTTAAGTCATATTATGACGCATATATTAAGCTTATCAGAGAAAACGGTCTCAGAGCCAGACTGATGCCTGAGATAGTTCAGCAAAAGGAGTTCCAGCCGGAAATCGAGGTGGACAATGAGAAGCTGAGCGTTTATCTGGAATACAATAAAATTCCCTACGAGGCGGTGAAGGAATTCTTTTTGCCGAGCCAGACAATTGCGGGAAGCGTATTTAAAGAAATACTGTGTGTTGAGGAATCCCTGCAGGATATATGTGCGGAAGCCTCCGATTATTTGCTTCAGGCGCTGGAGCTGCTGATAGGCAGCGAGGAAAACTGTCTGTATCAGAGCCTTCTTGAGCTGGGAACAGAGATGAGAATACAGGGAAGAAATATTGATACGGTAAAAAGCATGGCTGAAGACTGTATGAGTATTATGAATGCTGTAAAGACTGTTGTTAAGCACAGCGGAAGAACCTGGGATATAAATGAGGACAGGATTGAGAAAATAACCGAATTATTTAATAAGGGAATTGATTTCAGGGGAGAGCAGGATCTGAGCACTATAAAGGTTGACAGCGATGTTGTTGCAGAGATTGGAACTCTTCAGAATTCGCTTCAGCAGATTATAGATTTTGTGGGTCTGTCTGACGATGATGCCAAAGCATTTACGGCAGTTGTTGATGAGTTTATTAAGATGCCCGACAGGGACAGTACGGATGATATTTACAGAAAGCTTCGCCGTGATATTGCGGAGGGCTTCTATGAATTATATAGTAAGGTATTTTGTAATGCCGTTAATAAGAGCGAGCTTCCGAAGGCAGTCGATCTGTTTTTGGAGTACGGCTATGTGAGTGAGAAGCTGCTGAAGGAAGAACAGCTGATTGAGCTTTTGAGCATTCGCAGGGTTAAGCATAACGAGCCCTGCTTTGTATACACGATTCGCGAATGGCTTACTGCGGTTCTTAAGGGCGAAAAGGAGCCTTCAAGAAACGACATGGGTCAGGATTATGCAGAGGTGCTGCGTGACCTGAAGAAACAGGGGAAAATTGATGCCGAGAAGGAAAAAGAGCTTCTTTCGAACGGTGCTATGAAGCTGGATTATGAAATAAGGAATGTATTTTCACGTGCAAACCGAATCGTTAACGGCCAGCTTTCGACCTTTGTTCCGATTCTGCATTCGGGTATGTTTATCGGCGGAGTTGAAAAGGGATATTTATCGGCACGCAGGATTAACGATACCATACAGGACTTACTTGATATTGACTTCTCGGTTTTCCACAGAGAGGCGCTGTATACCAATGAGAAGCTCGGTATCGAGCGTGAGTATGAGATGAAGAAGGTTTATCCCGTAATAATAACCTTCCCCACAGTCGGTCAAAACGCTGTTATGTGGCAGGAAATTACAGGAAGAAAAAGAGACAGTGAAGCAAGGTTTATGCTGCCGATATTCTCATATAATTCCTTACGGGATATGCTCATAAAGGTCTTCGGACAGTTCAGATGGGCATTATGCAAGACAATACAGGGAACGAACTGGAATAATATACAGTATCATTCACTGACCTCCGAGTATTCTGACTATATTCAGTTCTATAAAAAGAACAGAGATCTTTCGGAGGAACGCAAGGATAAGATTAAGCTGCAGCTTCAGCGCGGCAGAAATAACATGAGAGAGGTATTTACCCTCGATTATGAGGCCTGGATAAAGAGTGAGGCAGTCGGGGCGGTTAAGATGAATAAGGTTGCAAGAGAAATTCTCGCAACATATTGTCCGTTCGGTGCCGAAATCAGAAAGAACCTTATGAAGCAGCCGTTGTATGAGGAAGCTTTTGCACGCGGATGCAGGGAAAGATTTAAGAAGGTGCATGAATTGGAGTTGAGGCACAGGGGGCTTGAGCGAAATAATATTTCGGTTCCCGAAGAGCTTCTCGAAACTCTGCGTTTTTATAAGGAGCTGTAATGCTTGAGTTAATAAATGTTATAAAAAAGTATCATGACAGGACAGTTGTCAATAATGTTTCTTTTAAAGTAAATCCGGGAGAGATCCTTGGAATAATCGGCGCGAACGGAGCGGGTAAATCGACCTGTGCGGGAATGATTGCAACGTTGATTAAGCCGGATGGCGGGCAGATTTTGTACAAGGGTGAGGATATACAGAAGCATCCCGCGGTAATTCGGCGGGAGCTTGGATATGTGCCGCAGGATATTGCACTTTACGAAACGCTGACGGGACTGGATAATCTTAAATTCTGGGGACAGAGCTACGGGGTTGCGCGTGCCGGATTGCAGAAGGAGGCAGAGCGTGTCAGTGAAATAATACGTTTTAATCCGGAGCTCCTTAATAAAAGAGTTAATGAATACTCGGGCGGCATGAAGCGCCGACTGAATATCGGAGTGGCACTTATGCATCGTCCGAAGCTGGTGGTGCTTGATGAACCTACGGCGGGGATTGACCGGGCGTCGGGGATACAGATTCTTGAATCAATTCGGGAATTAGGGCAGCAGGGGACGGCAGTTGTTTATATCGGACACTATATGGAAGAGGTAGAAGAGATATGTACTCATATCTGTGTTTTGAACGGCGGCAGCTGTGTGGCGTTCGGGCGTAAGGGGGATGTACTTGCGGAACGGGGCTGCGGTTCATTGAATGAGTTGTATGATAATTTGTAAAATGTAACGGTGCGGAGAGGATGTCATGGAGCGGTACAGAAATTTTATCAGACTTGAAAAGATAAAGGAATTCATGCAGGACGGCAAGAGGGAAGCAGCTCTTGAATTGGCTGAGGAGATTGATTTTTCTAGGCTTAAGAGTGTTGCGGATATGAGTACCGTTGCGGAAGTGTATGCCGAAAACGGGATTTTGGGAAAGGCACGTGACTGTTATCTGCGCATATATTCAAAGGCAAAGACAAGACGTACGGCAATGCAGCTTATTAATCTTGCAATCCGTCTGAAGGATGCAGAACAGGCTGAGACCTATTACGAGGAATTTTGCCGTATGGCACCGGGAGATTTTTACAGCCATATATACCGGTACAGGATTAATAAGATGGAAGGAAAGTCATGTGCTGAGCTGATTTCCAATCTTGAGGAGCTTAAGAAGGCTGAATATATCGACACCTGGGCGTATGAGCTGGCAAAGCTCTATCATAAAGCAGGTGAAAGAGAAAAGTGTATAGAGGAATGTAATGATATAGAAATCTGGTTCGGAAGCGGTGAAATTGTTGACCGGGCTGTCGCATTACGTTCATATTATCTTGGTGAGCTTGATTTCAACACAGTGGGAGGAGCAGCAGATGTATCCCGGACGGCTGATGAGCCGGAGCTTACAGCCGAGCCGGAGGCCTGGGAAGCCGAGCGGGAAATCATAGCCGAGCCGGAGGTCGAGGAAGCAGAGCGGGAAATCATGGCGGAGCAGGAGGCAGAGGAAGCAGAGCCGGAAACCATGGTGGAGCCGGAGGGCGAGGAAGCCGAGCCGGAAATCATAGCGGAGCCGGAGGTCGGGGAAGCCAAGCAGGAAATCATGGCAGAGCAGGAGGTCGAGGAAGCCGAGCCGGAGATTACAGAGGAGCCTTCTGTGCAGAGTGAGGCTGAAGACCCTGTGCTGGATGAGGATGAGCAGTTAATATACAGACTTCTTCAGGAGGAAGAGGGCTTTCTCGGCGCGGCGGTGCTTGAAGAGCTGGAACGGGAAGAAAAGGACAGGGAATATGAACGCCGTATCAGTGAAGCCGAGCTGCCGGTCGAGCCTGAGACTAAGGAAGCAGAGGAAGAGCAGGAGATAATTGCCGCAGAGTCTGCCGAACCCGAGGAAGCAGAGGAAGTAGAAGAAGCAGAGGCTGCAGCGGAGGAGCAGCCTGATATGACTGCAGAGACTTCGGAAGAAGCGGTTACTTCAACAAAGATATGCAGTGCTGCCGAGCTGCTGTCTGCATTAAGCTTCAGGAGCTCGGGCAGGAGAGAAATCCGGATTAATGAAGAGGGATATCTGGCTCGTTTTCTTGAGGAAAAGAATACCTCGCTTGAGGAATACTTTGGATTTTTCGCATGCCATGAGGGTATCCGCGGACAGATAATTAAGAATCTGGAAATACTGCTTAATCCGCAGATAAAGAACCTTTGCCTTGTTGTTTCGGGCGGAAAGCAAAGCGGAAAAACATCATTAATAAAGAGTGTCGCAAAGCTGCTGTACCAGTCGGGCTGCCTGACAAACAGCAGACTTGCAGTGACGGACGCGATGAAGATTAACCGAATGCGCCTGTCAGAAAAAACAGATGTGTTTAGCGGAGGCTGTCTTGTAATAAATGAGGCCGGACGGTTAGACAGTGCAGCATGTAAGGCGCTTGTCGAGCTGGAAGGAAAGCTTGGAGGGCAGACAGCGATTATTATTACGGATGACAGGACAGGGCTGAATAAGCTTTTCCGCGATAACAGGGAAATGAACAGTGTATTTCCGAACAGGATACATATACCGTCCTTTGACGGCAATGACCTTCTGATGCTGGCATATTATATTTTGGCTGAGGACGGATATTCGCTTACACGTGAAGCAGATACCGCACTGATACAGAGTATACAGAATCTGGCGCGAATGAAGCCGGAGGGACTGCTTGCGGAAACGGAGAAGAAGATAAGGTCAATAATCGACAGGACCGAGGAGCGGAATGCAAAGAGCTATATCAGGCAGACGATGGAAGGAAAGGTTCCCGAGCGAAATTCGCTGGTCAGTGCGGAGGATATAGTCGGATAAGTCAGGAATGATTTAATTGCGTTAAGCAGAAGCGGTTTGGTAACATAAGAATACGGAAAAAAGTGCGGTGTAGACTTTTCTACACCGCAAATTCTATGTCTATTTCTTTTTTCAGCTTTTGACCACCCTTTGATTCAACCTGACGGCTGATATGGAGGGTGTAAACCTCGCCCTGTGAATAAGGCTCGGTAGTTTCAATCTCGATGGCACGTGATTCCGCGCTGTATGTAATTTTGGAGCCCATAACCTTTTTCTGGGAATTAAAAACAGTCAGATTCTGGCTGTTAACAGTCACGGGATTAAGAGGAATGTTAAAAAAAATACGCCATACGAACTTTCCGGTACGGAATTTCAATTCCTGCTTAACAATACTTTCATAACCTTCTGAAACAGATTTGATGTCAAGATAATTTGGCATATGTACCTCGCTAAGCAAAAAAGTTAATAGCTTCATTATAGCGCAAACACGTAAAAAATCAACTGTCGGCAGATAAAATAATAAATTAATGAAATAATTTGTAATTCTTAAAATAATGTTTACAAAAGGAAAGATTGTGCTATAATCGTAGTAAACACAGAATTGACACAATTACGTTTTTTAGAACTTTATTTATAGAGGTGCACATATGGAGCAGTATATTATTAAGGGCGGCAGACCGTTGGCCGGAGAGGTTATAATCAGCGGAGCCAAAAATGCCGCACTTGGAATTGTGGCTGCAGCCCTGATGACGGATGAGCTTGTTACCATTGAGAACTTACCGGACGTATTGGATATTAATGTTCTTCTTGATGCCATTCAGGAAATCGGAGCAAAGGTTGAACGTGTGGACAGACATACGGTAAAGATTGTCGGACATGTTAATACGGTAAGTGTTGACAATGAAAATATGAGAAAAATGAGAGGCTCTTATTATCTTCTGGGAGCCTTGTTAGGAAAATATAAAAGTGCGCAGGTACCGCTTCCCGGTGGCTGTAACATCGGCAGCAGACCTATTGACCAGCATAAAAAGGGATTTGAGTTACTCGGAGCAAAGGTTGATATCAGCTACGGTATGGTAAATGTTAATGCTGAGCGCTTGACGGGAAGTCATATCTATTTTGACCTTGTTTCTGTCGGAGCAACCATAAATGTAATGCTTGCGGCTACGCTTGCAGAGGGAAGAACCATAATTGAAAACTCAGCTAAGGAACCGCATGTGGTTGACGTTGCCAATTTCCTTAACAGTATGGGTGCGAACATTAAGGGTGCAGGTACCGATGTTATCCGCATTGAGGGCGTTGAAAAGCTTCACGGCAGCACCTACTCAATAATCCCCGACCAGATAGAAGCCGGAACCTTTATGCTGGCGACGGCGGCTACAAAGGGCGATGTTCTTATTAAGAATGTTATTCCCAAGCACCTTGAGGCTATTACGGCGAAGCTTGTGGAGATAGGTGTTGAAGTAACCGAGTATGATGATTCGGTTCGCGTTGTTACAAAAGAGCGTCTTGGACATACTCAGGTTAAGACCCTTACCTATCCCGGATTCCCTACAGATATGCAGCCGCAGATTACAACCCTGCTGGCGATGAGTGAGGGAACCAGTATCGTTACGGAGAGTCTTTTTGAGAACAGATTTAAATATGTTGATGAGCTTTCAAGAATGGGAGCAAGCATCAGAGTTGAAGGTAATACTGCAATTATAGCGGGAATTGAGTCTCTGACCGGCGCGACGGTATCAGCTACAGACTTACGTGCGGGAGCGGCGCTTGTTATTGCGGGACTTGCAGCAGAGGGAATCAGCATTGTCGAGCAGGTTGAGTTTATCGAACGCGGCTATGAATGCTTTGAGGTGAAGCTCAGGGATCTCGGAGCTGTTATGGAGAAGCTTGACAGCGAGGATCAGAAGGCGATTAAGAGATTCAGACTTAAGGTCGGATGAGAAATTTTGAACTTAAATATATAGAAGGTCTTTGCAGAAATGCAAAGACCTTCTGTAATTCTATCAGAGAATTGCTACAATATGCTTTCCGGCAGTTCTTGATAAATCAATATATTCATTTCCTGACTGAATCATCGGGCGGGAGTAAGCAAGCTTGTTTATGTAAATGATGGTGCCGATAGTGCCGTCATTGAGTCTGACCTGATTACCGAGATAGCTCTGCGTAATATGCTCAAGGAAGGTCATGACATATTTGGGGTCAAACTGTGAAAGACCTTCAAGCTCAAATACATGGATAACCTCAAAGGGTGAGAGCGGCTTGCGGTATGTTCGCGGACTGGTCATGGCCTCGTATACATCGGCGATTGATACGATTTTGGCAAATTCATCAATCTGGTCACCGGATATTCCCAGAGGGTATCCGCTGCCGTTGCAGCGTTCGTGGTGCATCATTGCAGCAAGCTTAATTCGTGCATCCAGCTCCTTGTTGCGGAGAAGATTATAGCCGCGCATCGCATGCGTTTTCATAAGTGCGTACTCTTCGTCCGTAAGGGCGCTCGGTTTTTCTGAGATGCTGCGCGGAATAAGAAGCTTACCGATATCGTGATAGATGCCGCACTCAATAAGGACATCCCTGTCGGCATCGTTGAGATTCAGCCAGTCACCCATTACGCCGCAGATTAATGCGACATTTATCATGTGTGCAAACACAACATCGTTCGAAACACGTGTACAGTGAATCAGGTCGAATACCTGAATGCCTGTTTTGCAGGATGCAAGGAGACTTTTGATGCTGTTCAGCAGATATGCCCTGTCGGGCAGAACCTCGCTTTCAAGGGTTTCAAGAAAGCTGATTTCAAAGCCGGATACGGTGGTACTGAAATTATTACTGTAATTACGGAACTCTTCCGTTTCACGCAGCTTTTCAAAATAGGACGGCTGCCGGTCTTCAGCTGCGACGGGGGCTTCTTCTGCCGTCGGTACCGAATCATAAACCCGTACGCTGTATACGGAATGAAAGCGCAGACGCGCAATTGCTTTTTCGGTGATGGTGGCATCGCGCGGAACAATAAGCTGGTTAACGCTGTTATATACATCCTCAGCGACAATCATCCCGGATTCAAGACAATTAATATTAACACGTTTAATCCCCATAAAATTCTCCATTCCCTCAAGGTATCGCTACAGTATTAGGTGTCGGAATAACTATAGATATTATATCAAAGCGTGAAGCGGCTTGTCAAACCTTACGACACGTTGCTGCCGAGAAGCTCGGATATTGTTCCGGCGGTAGAAATAAGCATATCGGCAAGCTCGGGAATCCTCTCGTCGGGCATGCGTCCGGTAAGGGTGGAAATGCTGATGGCGTAGGTCGGACGGTTCTTATAATCGGTGACGGCCACTGCGATGCAGCGAATTCCGAGCTCATTTTCTTCATTATCAAGCGCGTAGCCCTTTTTTCTGATTTCGGCGAGCTCCTTTTTCAGGGCGTCAAGAGAGGTTATTGTATATTCGGTTTTCTGCTCTATTGTGCTGTTGTTCCATACCTCTTCGACTTCTTCGTCAGGGAGCTTTGCGAGAATCGCCTTTCCCACACCGGAGCAGTACATTGCGCGGGTCAGACCTACCTGTGAGGATAAGCGTACGGAGCGGGACTTAACGGACTGGGACTCCTGCTTTTCAAGATAAAGCACATTCTCGCCTACGCGGCGTACAAAATGTACCGTTTCCTCGCATAAATTACTCAAATTGGTAACATAGGGGTGAATGATTCGCAAAACATCCGTGTTCTTGAGTATCTTTCCCGAAAGCTCAACGAGCTTAAAGGTAAGAGAGTATGTGCCGGTATGAACGCTTTGCGTTACGTAACCCATGCTTATAAGAGAGGCAAGAAGACGGTGCACGGTGCTCTTATGAAGCTCAAGCTTCTCGCTGAGGTCGATGAGTCTCATCGAACTGTTATCGGCGAGGGTCTCAAGTATTGCAAATATTCTGTCGGCAGATTGTATCGGATTTTTGGTATCCATGTAAATTTTGTACCCCCTGGAATAAAAATTTATAGTAACTCTCCGGAAAATTGATTGTGCCGGAATCTGAGAAATAAAGTGCAAAATATAAAATAGCGGGCTGATTTGGTGTAACAGGATTTCACATGGTGAAACCTGATACAATTCTAGCATGAAGAATAGTAAAAAACAAGCAGTCCGCCGGTTTTATTTCTGCTCATTTATTGACATTTTTGGGAGGAGCAATTATACTCTAAGTATCACGTAATAAAACACGGTTTCACATAGCGAAACCAAATTTGATTTTATGGCGCTTGGCGCAGAAAAGAGGCATCAATGAATGAAGTATTGGTTCAGTTAGGAAAGATTGGTATTGTTCCGGTTATTGCCCTTGATAAGGCATCGGATGCGGTTGCACTCGGAAAAGCATTATGCGAAGGCGGATTGGCATGTGCAGAGGTAACCTTCAGAACAGCAGCGGCAGAGGAGTCTATCCGCATACTTACGAAGGAGCTTCCCAATATGCTGGTAGGTGCCGGTACGGTTCTTACAACCGAGCAGGTTGACAGAGCGGTTGCGGCAGGAGCGAAATTCATTGTAAGTCCGGGCTTCAATCCCAGAGTTGTAGGCTATTGTACAGAAAAGAATATTCCCATTGTTCCGGGCTGCTCAAGTCCGAGTGATATAGAGCAGGCTCTTGAGTTCGGTCTTGAGGTTGTTAAGTTCTTCCCGGCTGAGGCATCGGGCGGATTGGCAAAAATCAAGGCAATGTCGGCACCCTACGGACAGGTTAAGTTTATGCCCACAGGCGGTATCAATTCCGGCAATATTTGCAGCTATCTTGCATTTAATAAAATTGTTGCCTGCGGAGGCAGCTGGATGGTTGATAAGAAGCTTGTTTCAGAGGGACGCTTTGATGAGATAACAAGACTTACAAAGGAAGCGGTTGATACAATTCTCGGCTTTGAAATTGCCCATGTGGGAGTGAACCTTGAGAGCGAAAGCGAGGCTGAGTCGGTAGCGGATAAGTATGAATCAGTATTCGGTTTTGCAAAGAAGAGCGGCAGCAGCTCCGTATTTGCGGGAAGCGGTGTTGAGCTCATGAAGGCACCTTATCTCGGAAAGATGGGTCATATTGCAGTGAGAACCAATTCGATTGACAGAGCGGTTTATCATCTTGAGCAGAAGGGCGTTTCATTTAATCAGGATTCTGCAAAGTATGATGATAAGGGTAATCTTAAGGCAATCTATCTTACCGAGGAATTCGGCGGTTTTGCCGTACATCTGGTACAGAAATAATAAACAAAGCATAATACAAATTTGTGGCTGCAGCTTACTGCGGCTTACGGGAAAGGACAATTATTATGAAGAGAATAATCACATTCGGAGAAATCATGTTAAGACTGGCACCGGAGGGCTATTACCGTTTTGTTCAGGCAGATAAGTACGGCGCAACCTATGGCGGCGGAGAGGCAAATGTTGCAGTATCGCTTGCAAACTTCGGAATGGATGCGGCATTTGTTACAAAGCTTCCCAAGCATGAAATCGGACAGGCCGGAATTAACGCACTCCGCAGCTTCGGTGTTGATACCGACGATATCATCCGCGGAGGAGACAGAGTAGGAATATACTTCCTTGAGAAGGGTGCAAGCCAGAGACCTTCAAAGGTTATTTACGACCGTGCGGGCTCATCAATTGCAACGGCGGTTAAAGAGGATTTTGACTGGGATGATATTTTCCAAGGTGCGGACTGGTTCCATTTCACCGGAATTACTCCCGCGCTTGGCGATAACGTGGCTGAAATCTGTCTTGAGGCTTGTAAGGCTGCAAAGGCAAAGAACATTACCATCAGCTGTGATTTGAACTACCGTAACAAGCTCTGGTCAAAGGAAAAGGCCGGACAGGTTATGGGTGAGCTTTGCAAATACGTTGATGTATGTATTGCAAACGAAGAGGATGCAGGAGATGTTTTCGGAATCAAGGCAAGCAATACCGACGTAACAACAGGAAAGGTAAATCACGAGGGCTACAAGGATGTTGCAAAGCAGCTTGCTGACCGTTTCGGCTTCAAGAAGGTTGCAATCACTCTCAGAGGTTCAATTTCTGCCAATGATAATAACTGGGCAGCAATGCTTTATGACGGAAATGATTACTATTTCAGCAAGAGCTATCTTATTCATATCGTTGACCGTGTCGGCGGCGGAGATTCCTTTGGTGCGGGACTTATCTATGCATGCCTTAACGATTACCCGGCACAGGAGACAATTGAATTTGCTGTTGCGGCAAGCTGCTTAAAGCACAGCATTGAAGGTGACTTCAATATGGTTTCGGCAGACGAGGTTAAGAAGCTTGCGGGAGGAGACGGCTCAGGTCGTGTACAGAGATAGGAGAGACATTGCATGAAAAACTTTATGGATAAAGATTTTCTTTTAAACAGCGAGACAGCAAAGACGCTGTTTCATGAATATGCGGATAAGATGCCGATAATTGACTATCATTGTCACATCAGTCCGCGCGAAATCTATGAGGATAAGCATTTTGAAAATATTACCCGTGTATGGCTCGGCGGTGACCACTATAAATGGCGTCTCATGCGTGCAAACGGTGTCGATGAGGAATATATTACGGGAAATGCTTCCGACCATGACAAATTTATCAAATTTGCAGAGACCATTGAAAAGTGTATCGGTAATCCCGTGCACCAGTGGAGTCATCTTGAGCTTCGCAGATACTTTGGCTTTGAGGGTGTTTTAAACAGTGATACTGCGGAAGAGGTCTGGGAGCTTTGCAACCGCAGGCTTGCTGAGGAAGGCTTCGGAGCACGCGGAATTATGAAGGAATCGGATGTCAGACTTATATGTACTACGGATGACCCTGTTGACACTCTCGAATGGCATGATAAGATTGCTGCCGATGACAGCTTTGATATTACGGTTCTTCCGGCGTGGAGACCTGATAAGGCAGTGAATATTGAAAAGCCGGAATTTATTGAGTATATTGAGCGCCTGGGAGCTGCTGCGGGTATTTCGATATCCGGATATGCTGAGCTTAAGGCAGCATTGTCAAATCGAATGGATTTCTTTGCCGCAAAAGGTTGCAAGCTGGCGGATCATGGTATAGAATATGCTATGTACAGCCCGGCCGATGAGGCAGAGATAGATAGAATATTAAAGAAAGCGTTGGCAGGGCATACCGTTACGGGAGAAGAGAATGCGGTTTATAAAACAGCACTCATGTACTTCTTCGGAAGCGAGTACCATAAGCGCGATTGGGCTTTCCAGATTCACTACGGATGTAAGAGAAATAATAATTCCCGTATGTACGTAAAGCTGGGTCCGGATACCGGATACGATTGTATCTTAAACGGTGCGCCCGGTGCGTTGCTGGCAGATTTCCTTAATATGCTGGCAGAGAAGGACGAGCTTCCCCGCACTATCATTTACAGTCTTGATCCTAACGATAACGCAGTTATCGAGACGATTATGGGCTGCTTCCAGAACTCGGACTGTGTAGGAAAGCTGCAGCACGGTTCGGCATGGTGGTTTAATGATAATAAGGCGGGCATGGAGAATCAGATGCTTTCTCTGGCTAACCAGGGTGTTCTCGCTAATTTCATCGGTATGCTTACTGATTCAAGGAGCTTTCTGTCCTATACACGCCACGAGTACTTCCGCCGTATTCTTTGCAACCTGATTGGGAATCTGGTTGAGAACGGTGAATATCCTTGGGACGAAAAGAGATTAGGTAAGATGGTTCAGGATATCTCGTATAATAATGCTGTGCGCTATTTCGGTTTTTGAAATAACAGCAGTTTGTGAAAAAGCGCCGCAAACAGGCTTAAATCGCAGACGGGGAATTCTTCGTCTGCGGTTATCATATGCGCTTTAATAATCTGATTAATGGAGGTCGTTATGAAGTTTTTTAAGAAATTGACGGCAGTGCTTTTAGCATTGGCGCTGTCACTTTCACTGATCGCTCCTAACAGTGTGGCTGCGGCTACCGAAAAGGATTATTTCCCCGAAGTTTCACCTGATGATATCAAATATGGTGACATGTCACGTGAGTTAATTGATTTTGAGGAAGTAAATGCGATCTGTGCAGAGATTGAAGCTCTTGCAGCTGAAGAGGGGAACGAAGCGGAAATCGCAGATAAGCTTGAGGAGCTTTTCGGCAAGCTTAAGGAAGGCATTTATCTTGTTTATGTATTAAGAAATGATATGTATCTTGACGCAACAGATGCGGATGCTGCTGCAAAGTATATGCAATCAGAGCAGGATTACTATTCTCTTCTTAATATTTTCTATGCATACGGAAAGCCTCTTCTGGCAGCAGATGAGGACGGAACACTGGCAGCTGAGCTTCCCGAGGATATCGTTCTCGTTCTTGACGAGGGTGAGCCTCCGACAGAAGAGCAGCAGGCACTGAGCAATGAGGTAACAGCACTTGAGACAGAGTATCAGATGCTTCCTTCAATCGTTCAGATTCCGATTTCATTCATGGATGGCGAGTATTCATACTATGACATTTACAGCATGTATCTGTCAGGAATGATTTCAGCAGAGGATTACGATGCTGCAATCACAGAGATTTACAGAGCCTATAATGAATCACTTGAGGATGTATATCTCAGAATGGTTGCAAAGCGTACAGAATATGCTCAGAGCTACGGCTATGACAACTTCTACGATTTTGCAGCAGAAAACAGCTTCTACAGAGGAACTGACACCGAGCAGATTGCAGAGTTCGGTGATGCCGTTAAGGAATACATAAGCCCTATTTACTACGAGCTGGGCGGCCTTGTAAACTATCTGTCAAACGATATCAACAGCCTTCCCAAGGTAAACAGCCTTGATTACGATCCGGAAGCTCCGTTTGATTATCTCAGCAATTTCCTTGAGGATATTTCTCCTGAGATGCTTGAAGCATATGATTACATGATGGAGCATGACTTATGCGATATGTACAACGACGGCAACAGAGTTGCATCGGCATATACCGCGGTAGTCGGCGACCATAAGCCTTACATACAGAACGGATACGGTAATGAGTATTACAATATTATCACCACACTTACACATGAGTTTGGTCATTACAACGTAATGTACTACTTCAGTGACTGGTTAAATACAGTTGGTGATTATGATCTTATGGAGGTTCATTCAACAGCACTTGAATTCCTTGCTATGCCTTACTTAACAGCAGAGTTTGAGGAAATCGCTGAGCAGATTGAGCTTTACTATGTTTACTCATCAGCTATCTATTCAATCGTTTACGGATGTATCATTGATGAGCTTGAGCGCTTTGTATATCTTGAGGATGTAGAAAGCATTCAGGAAATCAACGAGAAGTATATGGAATTACTTCGTGCATACGGAATGGTTGATGAAACAGACACAAGAACAGAAGCTTATGGCTGGGCTGAGATTTCACATATTTTCCTTTCACCCTGCTACTACATAAGCTATGCAATGTCTGCAGCGGCAGCATTCCAGCTTTACATTGAATCTCTTGAGGATTATGATGCGGCAATTGATCATTATCTCAGCATCTGCGGTCACGGAATCAATGATTACTTCGTTGATACAATGACAATTGACGGCGGAGCTGATGTTACAAAGAAGGAAACCGTTGAGAGTCTTGCAAAGGCTTTCCGTGAGAGATTTGATGTTGCAGCAATGATTGAAGAGTATGAGACATATTATAACTTTAAGTACTACAAGGTTCAGTCGGGAGATACTCTTTTCAAGATTGCCGTTAAGCATGAAATATCTATGGACGATATCCTTGCTCTTAATGCGATTGAGGATCCTACAAAGATTTACGCAGGTGATGTTCTCGTTCTTCCCGGAACAGCAAAGATGCGTACCGCAGAGTACACAATTCAGCCCGGCGATACCCTTTACGAAATCGCAAAGGCATTCGGCGCTGATATGTACAGCATTGCACAGCAGAACGGAATTGAAGACATAACAAAGATTTATGCCGGAGACGTTCTGGAATTCGAGTACTAAAATAAAACCGTATTATACATAAAAACAGGGACTGCGGTCCCTGTTTTTTTGCATAATGTACATTGTGTAATTAATTCGATTAATTCTCCATCACATGCTTTGCCCTTACCTCAAGCTTGAAATTCTCAAAGGCCTTTTTTGCATGCTCGGTTGTGAGCTCCTCTGCCATGGCAGCATCATGGGCTTTGATGGCCTCAAGAATTTTGCGGTGCTCAACAACAGCCTTTTCCGCACGGCCTTCTACTCTCAACGAGAAGCCTCTTCCGCGCTTAATATGATTGTGGAAGCTCGTGAGCATCAGGCGGAGCGAGCGGTTATTTGCTGCGTCATATATAATTTTATGAAAATCATTATCAAGCTGCCAAATCTGGTCCATATCATGCTTCATGGTGTAGAATTCCTGAAGCTCAACCACTCTTTCGAGGGCTGCCAGCTCAGACGGCGAAATATTCTCGGCAGCGAGGGCGGATGCAAAGCCTTCTATGCGTACACGAATCGCATAAATATCCTCAACATCCTTTGCGGATATGCCGACAACCACAGCACCTTTGTTCTGTATGGTTTCCACCAGACCTGCAAGCTCAAGCTGCATAAGTGCTTCACGAACGGGGGTACGGCTTACTCCGAGGCTCTGGGAAATCTTAATCTCGTTCAGAGTATCTCCCTCTTTATATTCTCCGTTAATTATTGCTGTTTCAAGTGCGGCAAAGACGCGCTCCCGTAAGGAACCTGATTCCTTGCCGAGTAATAAAGTATTCATCTGTTCCTCCAAATTCCGTTACGGACTATTTGATGTCTATTCCGGAAGCGATAAGCTCATCCTTGTATAAATCAACCTGAAGCTGCATTTCGGCATCGCTTATAAGAGTGATTCTGCCGTCCTCGTATTCCTTATCAACCCATGCCTTGATTTTTTCAATAACGGGGTGCTTCTTACTGATTGCCTTATCGAAGGAAAGCTTGTATTGACGGTTAATCCAGCATGCTATACCGGCAAGACCCGAGGTGTTGGTAACAGATACTGCTGCGGGACGGTTAAGAATGCGTTCGGTGTCGAAAATATTGTAGATTTCCTCATCCTTAAGCATACCGTCTGCGTGGATTCCCGCTCTTGTAAGGTTGAAATTACGTCCGACAAATGGTGTCATCGGAGGTAAATCATAATTTGTTTCATTTACGATATATTCGGCAAGCTCTGTAATTACCTGAGGCTGCATTCCGTTGAAATGACCGCGCAGTGATGCATATTCCATAATCATTGCCTCGAGCGGAACATTACCGGTACGCTCTCCGATTCCGAGAAGTGAGCAGTTTACGGCACCGGCACCGTACATCCATGCGGTGGTGGCATTGATTACGCCCTTATAGAAATCGTTGTGTCCGTGCCACTCAATCATGTCACTTGAAATTCCCGAGTAATGCTGGAGACCGTAAATAATACCGGGAACGCTTCGGGGAAGTGAAACACCGGGGTATGAAACACCGTAACCCATTGTATCACAGGCACGAATCTTAATCGGGATTCCGCTTTCATCAGAGAGCTTTTTGAGTGCCGAAGCAAACGGAATAACAAAGCCGTAGAAATCAGCTCTTGTAATATCCTCAAAATGGCAGCGGGGCTTAAGACCGGCTTCGATACAGCTCGTAACGATACTCATGTATTTGTCGAGAGCCTGCTTTCTGGTAAGACCCATCTTGTTGAAAATGTGATAATCGGAGCAGCTTACTAGAATACCTGTTTCCTTGATGCCAAGGTCCTTTGCAAGCTCGAAATCCTTTTTCGATGCACGAATCCAGGTTGTGATTTCCGGGAATTTGTATCCGAGAGACATACATTCCTCAAGGGCATCGCGGTCCTTCTTTGAATATACAAAGAACTCGGTCTGGCGTATCATACCGTTTTCACCGCCGAGCCTGTGAAGCATTTTGTAGATATTAATCATCTGCTCCTTTGTATACGGGGTACGTGACTGCTGTCCGTCACGGAAGGATGTATCGGTAATAAAAATATCTTCGGGCATATTCGCAGGAACGCGTCTGTAGTTAAATGCAATCTTAGGAACCTCAGTGTAAGGATACATCTGACGGAAAAGCTCCGGCTCAGCAACATCCTGAAGCTGATAGTCATAAGGGTCCTGCTCGAGTAAGTGTGTGTAAGGATTCAGTGATAATTCATTAATCATAATAACCTCCATTTCCGAAGCGAAGCGTAGGAACGCGCACTGTGTCGCATCAGCTGATAAAAAAATGTCCTGTATAATTGTATACAATAATACAGAAATACATTCGCGTTGTCAACTAATAATTTAGCGGATTAACGTGATGATAAAAATTGATTTATATTGCATATTTGACGATTTGTAGTAAAATTGATAAAATACAATGATATTGTCGCTTCGGAATGGAGAAGGGTATGGAAACCAGGATAAAAAAGATAGATTGTAATAATATGAACAGTGAGGATTTTTCGGAGGCGGTCAGCCTTCTTAGGGAAGGCCGGCTGGTTGCGTTTCCCACGGAGACTGTATACGGTCTGGGCGGAGATGCCTTTGACGCGACTGCATCGGCAAGAATATATGCCGCAAAGGGAAGACCCAGTGACAATCCGCTGATTGTACATATTGCGGAGCTTGAGTCGCTTAAGCAGATAGCCTGTGATATACCTGAGAGTGCCTACCTTCTGGCGGAGCATTTCTGGCCGGGACCGCTTACCATGATACTTCGCAGGGGTGAGAGAATTCCGCGTGAGACGACGGGAGGACTTGATACCGTTGCCGTAAGAATGCCGTCACATCCGATAGCAAGGCGCCTGATACAGGAATCAGGCTTGTTTATCGCAGCGCCGAGCGCAAATGCGTCGGGAAGACCCAGCACAACACGTGCCGAGCATGTCATCGAGGACCTTTCCGGACGTATCGACATGATTATTGACGGCGGCTCCTCGGATATCGGACTCGAGTCCACGATTGTTGATCTTACGACTGTACCGCCGGCGATTTTGCGTCCCGGATATATTATTACAGAAAGTCTGAGGGCACTCCTGCCCGATATTGAGCTTGACAAGGCGGTCACAAGGAGAGCAAAGGACGATAATATTGTTGCAAGGGCACCCGGAATGAAATACAGGCATTATGCTCCGCAGGGAGAGCTTGTTATTTATGAAGGAGCGCAGGAGGCTGTTGTCCGCGAAATAAACAATGCAGCGGCAGACCGGCTTAAGCAGGGCTTCAGAGTCGGGATTTTAGCATCGGAGGAGAGTGCAGGGGAATATCTTTCCGATTGCAGAGGAGAAGGTGTTACCGTAGTTTCTGTGGGGTCAAGAAATGATGAGGTGAAAATCGCAGCGGGATTGTTTGATGCGCTGCGCAGCTTCGATACCTTAAAGGCAGACTATATATATGCAGAGAGCTTTGATTCGTCTGATTTGGGGCAGGCGATTATGAACAGGCTGCTAAAGGCGGCCGGCTACAGCATTATAAAGTGCTGATACTAATAAGGGAGAGAAAAAGAAAGTAAATGAATTCAGAAACAAAGGAAGAAAATTCCGGCGCGGTTTTTGCGGGCGGATGCGGCTTTTATAAGCTTGTATGGATATTTTTTATAGGAGCATTTGCGGGAGATTTGATAGAAACGGTATTTTGCCGCTTTTCCATGGGGGAATGGATGAGCAGAAGCAGTGTGGTATGGGGTGATTTCAGTATTGTATGGGGACTTGCAATTATGCTTGCAACCGTAATTCTTTATGGAATAAGAAGACGTCCGTCATGGCAGATTTTTATTATAGGTACGGTGCTGGGTGGTCTGTATGAGTACCTGAGCAGCGTATTTACCGAAATAGTATTCGGTAAAATATTCTGGGATTACAGTCATATTCCCTTTAATATTGCAGGAAGAATCAATCTTCTGTTCTGCTTCTTCTGGGGAATTGCAGCGGTAATCTGGATAAAGCATTTATATCCTAAGCTTTCGGACTTTATAGAAAAAATACCGGTCACTCTCGGAAAGAAAGCTTCGGTTATCATGATTGTGTTTATGTGTGTAAATATGGCGGTATCAGGTCTTGCCCTGATAAGGCAGATGCAGCGTTACGACGGAATACCCGCGGAGCAGAGCTGGCAGGTATTTATGGATGAGCATTTTGATGACGAAAGACTTAACAAAATCTATCCGGCAGCAAAGGATGTCAGCTGATCAGCCCCAGCGCCATAAGAACACATGTAATAAGAAAGATGGTGACAATTGAGCATATGCTGGTCCAGACAACCAGCTGCGCGGCAAGCTGCTCGTCGTTGCGCATTTCGGATGCCATTATGGCACTTGAAACTGCTACGGGTGAGCCAAAAAGCGCTATCAGAGCCGGATACTCGGCAGTTCCGCAGTGAAGAATTCCGGCATTGCTGAGGAGAATGGCGGTTCCAACGCCGATTAGCGGAGCAATTACAATTCGCCAGACCGTACTTACGATAATTTCCCTGCGCAGTCCCGAGACTGCAGAAAACTCAAACTGACCGCCAAGTACGATAAGCGCGAACGGCGAAGCTACGCTTTTCAGATTATTAAATACTTTGTATATAAAATATGTATCCTCCTTCAGACTGAAGACGGATTTGCCGAATGCGGACACCTGAAGTGAACGAAGAGCAAGGCAAAGGACTCCGAGAAGGACGCCGATAATCAGCGGATTTTTGGCGATGTTGATAAGTATCCGTCGCAGACTGTATTTGCTGTTATCTGATTTGCCGACAAAAATCGAGAGTGCAATAACGGCAAGAATGTTAAATACCGGAATTGTAAAGGCGGAAATAATTGCCGTAACGGATTCTGCTTCGGCTCCGCCGAGTGCACCGGCAAGCGAAAGACCGATTATTGCAAAATTACTTCTGAAGGTACACTGCAGAATAACACCGCGCCGTTCGGGAACCGGTGTTGTAAGTACCGCAGTGAGAAGACCGAGCAGAAAAATAACGAAAATCATGATACAGGAATAAATAACGATATCCCAGCGTATTTCGGAGAAGCTTTTTACATCATATATATTGATGAAAAGCATGGAAGGCAGAAAGATATTGAAAACAAGCTTGTTGCCGGTTTTTACAAAATCACCGGATATAAAATTTCTGCGGCGGAGAAGATATCCGAACAGAATAAGAATTATAATAGGAAGTACTGCATTGACTGCAGTTATCAGAATCAGTCCAATGTTCATAGGAAGCCCCTTCTGCGCTTAATGCGCGTTTTGAATATGTTTAATTTACAATAGTTTTATACTAAAGTCAAATAAGGCACGACAGAAATAGAACTGTCGGGATAAGGAGGAAGTATTATGACTACGGCCGGCAATATTGTTGGTGAGGTATTCTGCATTGTGCTGCTTTTGATTGTCATTAACGGTATGATTTCTGAAAAGAATTCGGACGAGAGCAGGGCACTTGTAGCGGTTGTTAATATTAATATTCTTTATCTGATTGCGGAAATTCTGTCGCAGCTTGTTGACGGAAGAAGCTTTCCTCTCTGTCGGGAAATAAACTATGTTGTTAATATTATCAGCTGTACCGCAAGAGGTCTGCTTGGACTGTACTGCCTTAAATATCTTTATACTGCCGTTACGGGGCGTAAAAAGAAGGGTTTTATTCTTTATGTTCCGGCATTGCTGCTTTTTATACTTTCTGTAATGTCGGTTACAAAGGGCTGGTTCTTTACCATAAATGAACACAATGTAATGGAATACGGACCGTGGCACAGCCTTGATTTATTCCTTGCGGATTTATATATTTTCCTTGCCGTTGTTGTGGTTGCGGTGAAGTGGGCGCATGGTGGTGCCGAGGTACGCAAAAGAGCGTTCTCTGCAATCAGCTTTGTGGTTATTCCGTTTGTTTTGGGTCTGCTGCAGATGCAGTTCCCGTTTTTGGATTTGCACGGATACGGAAGTGTGCTTGCGATAGTAAGTGTATTTATACGACTTCAAAAGATCAATACACTTGAATCAATTAATAATATTAAAATTGAGCGTGAGAACGCGACCCGTTACCGTAATACACTGTTATCAAATGCAATACAGTTTATGGTTGTTAATCTCAGTAAAAATAAGATTCTTGAGATTTCTGTTCCGCGTAAGCCTCATGTAAATATCAGAACCCTGATTGAGAACGGAACGATTCCGTCAGATGATTATTCAGACATAGTAAAGCTTTGGAAGCAGGCGCTTGTAAATAAAACGGAGGATGAGAAAAACTATATATTCGACCCTGAAAGCCTGATTGCACGCTATCGCAGGGGAGAGGAGAGAATTGACGATATTCTGCTTGTACAGGATGGACAGGGGGGTACCGTATGGTGCAGACAGGAAATTATTATCGCGGAAAACAGCCAGACCTGTGATATTATTGCAACCATGACTTCTCATGACATAACCGAGCAGGAAAACAGAGACCGGGCATACCGTATGCAGCAGGAGATTACGGAGGCTCTGGCATACGGAGTTACCTCCTACTGGATTTTCGATCTGGAGTCGGAGCAGATTCTTGATTATCATATAGAAGACAGCAGACTTTCGGCGCTGGCTGAGAGGATACGGAGTGCGGGCACGTACACAAATGCAATGTACAGACTGTATGAGAATTTTGTGGAGGAGGCCTTATTTGAGGAGGCAATCCGGCATTCCCGCATAGATGAAATCCGTAAAAAGCTTATTCGGTCAACGCAGTACATTGTTCCGCTGAATTTGTATAACAGTGAAAGCCGCATTCATTTTCAGCTTGCATACACGAGACTGGTGCTGGACGGCAGAAGAGCCTTTGTTATGTCGAGCCGTGATATAACAAAGTCTGTTGAGAAGGAAAGAAGTCTGCGTAATGAGCTTGCGCTTGCGCTTGAGGAAGCCAAGAAGGCAAATCAGGCAAAGTCTGCATTCCTGTTTAATATGTCACATGATATACGAACACCGATGAATGCCATTCTCGGTTTCAGCGAGATGGCAAAGAAGAATATTGATAATAGGGAAAAGGCTCTTGAAGCGCTTGAGAAGGCAATGAATTCGGGTGAGCATCTTCTCAGTCTGATTAATGACATTCTTGATATGTCGAGGATTGAGAGCGGTAAGCTTGAGCTGGAGGAGGAGGTCATAGATGTTAAGGATCATCTCTCCAAGCTGACGGATATGTTTGCCCTGCCCATGGGAAATAAGGGAATCCGCTTTACAATCATTGATGATACATATACACCGTATATTTATGGTGATTTTCTGAGGATTACGCAGATTATTGCAAATCTGCTGAGTAATGCCATGAAGTTTACGAACGCGGGAGGGTCGGTAATTTTTCACATAACCGAGCTTGACGCGGGAATTACAGGCTATACCGAATACATGGTACAGGTAAAGGATACCGGTATAGGTATGAGTGAGGAATTCCAGGAAAAGCTGTTTGATGTATTTGAGCGCGAAAGGAATTCGACCACAAGCGGAGTACAGGGAACCGGACTCGGACTGGCAATTGCAAAAAAGCTGGTTGAGGTTATGAACGGGGAGCTGACCTGTACGAGCAGGCTTGGAGTGGGAACGGAATTCATTTTGAGCTTTCAGGTGAGAATTGCAGATGAGGATGCCGTTAAAAAGGAGATGCCGGAGAACAATATCATTGATCTTACGGGGAAGAATATCCTTCTCGTTGAGGACAATGAGCTTAACAGGGAGATTGCAATCAGCATTCTTGAGGATTTCGGAATTAATGTTACCGAGGCTCATGACGGCAGAGAGGCGGTTGAGCTTCTAAGCTCGGATGCCGGTCGCAGATTTGATCTGGTGCTGATGGATATTCAGATGCCTGTTATGGACGGATATCAGGCTACCGCTGAAATAAGAATGATTCCTGATTCCGAGGCGGCAGCAGTTCCGATAATTGCCATGACAGCGAATGCCTTTGAGGAGGATAAGCGGAGGGCAATAGAAAGCGGAATGAACGGACATGTTGCGAAGCCGATTAATGTTGAAGTGTTGATGAGGACAATCAGCGGGGTTTTGGAAGGGAGATAAGAATGGCCAAGGGTTCAAACCAAAAGCTGAAATTATCATATCTTATAAAAATTATGCTGGAGAATACCGACGAGGAGCACGGACTTTCAATGCCGCAGATTATGAGCGAGCTTGAAAGCTGCGGAGTGACAGCCGAGCGAAAGAGTATATATGCAGATTTTGCGGATATGACGGATAAGCTTGGTATCGAGATAATAAAAGAGCAGAGGGGCAGAGAAACCTTTTATCATGTCGGCAGCAGGGATTTTGAGCTGGCAGAGGTTAAGCTTCTGATTGATGCCATTCAGTCTTCAAAGTTTATTACTGAAAAGAAGTCTAATGAACTGATTAAAAAAATCAGGGGACTTGTGAGCAGACATCAGGCATCACAGCTTCAGAGGCAGGTTTTTGTTCAGGGCAGGATTAAGACCATGAACGAAAGCATCTATTATAATGTGGATGAGTTGCATAAGGCAATTGCAGAAAACCGGAAAATCAAATTCAAGTATTACAGATGGAATACAGAGAAAAAACTGGTTCCGCGGCATAACGGAGATGATTATTGTGTAAGTCCGTGGGCTCTGACCTGGGAGGATGAGAATTATTACCTCGTCGCATTTGACGACATAAGCCGCGAAATAAAGCATTACCGTGTTGATAAAATGATGAAAATCCGTATAACGGAGGAACGGCGTGACGGCAGGGAGCTGTTTGCGGATTTTGATATGGCAGCATATTCAAAGATAAATTTCGGTATGTTTGGCGGCAGGGTAAGAAGGGTTCACATATCCTTTCCCGATTCAATGGTAGGTGTTTTTATTGACAGGTTCGGAAAGGATATCTTTATGCATCCCCTGCGTGAGGGCTTTTCGGAGGCAGCCGTTGATGTGGCGGTAAGCGGGCAGTTTTTCGGGTGGATTGCAAGTCTCGGAAATGATGTCAGAATAGAAGCCCCCTCAGATGTGGTTGAGGAAATAAGACAATTTGCACTTGGTATTGCAGAAAACTATAAATAAAGCAAAAAGAGCATTCTTCCCGTCGCGGGTAAGGATGCTCGTTTTGCATTTATTACTGTTTATTGATGAAAAGGAATTGATAATATGAGGGCAATAATTGCGCAGAAATTGCTGAATTGCACAATGGCTGCGAATAGCAAAATGACCAATTGGTGCGATTGAGTATGCGGTAAAATGAAACAAATTACCCATAAAATGCACATGTGACAACGAAATGAAATGGCAATATGTTTAAAATAAAGGACTTTTGAGGCACAAAATAGCAATATGCGAAATGTCAATTAGCAATATTTAATAAGTATTTATCAAATGTCGTGCTATAATAAAACCATGAAAAGATGATGAATATATTACGATAAGGAGGGAAAGCTGTGAAAGCAAAAGAAGTAAAAATAGTACCGCGGAAGACATCAGTCGGTGTCTATCTTAAGCGATACTGGAGCTTATATGCACTGTTAGCACTGCCGTTACTGTATTTGCTTATATTCAAATATGCACCCATGATTTATATACAGATTGCATTTAAGAAGTACAGTATAGTGCAAAGTGTATGGGAAATGCCCTGGGCAAAGAATAACGGATTTGAATATTTCATTAAGGCTTTTTCCAATAAAGACTTTTTGGTGGCGTTAAAGAATACCTTTACACTTAATCTTCTCGATTTGTTTATGGGATTCCCCGCACCGATTATATTTGCATTAATTCTGAACGAGCTTTGCTTTAAGCGTTTTAAGAAGGTTGTTCAGACAATCGCATATATGCCTCACTTCCTGTCATGGGTTATTATCTACAGCCTGGCACTGCAGCTGTTTGCACCCGGCGAAGGATTTGTAAATATGCTGATTGAGAGTCTCGGAGGAGAGTCAATACCTTTCCTGAACAAGCCCGGACACTGGATCGGAACTTATATCGGTGTAGGTATCTGGCAGAGCTTCGGATGGAACTCTATCGTTTATCTTGCAGCAATTGCAGGTATTAACCCTGAGTTATATGAAGCGGCAGCCGTTGACGGTGCCGGACGTTTCCGCAAGATGTGGCACATTACTTTACCGGGTATTAAGCCTACCATCGTGGTACTGCTTATCATGAGCCTTGGTAATATTCTGGGAAGCGGTTTCGACAGACCGTTCGTTTTCCAGAACAATATCGTAATGAACGTTGCGGATGTTATTTCTACATATGTTTACAGAACCGGTATTAAAGGCTTGCAGTTCTCTCTGACAACTGCCGTCGGACTGTTCCAGTCGGTAGTCGGAGTATTCTTCCTGCTTATGGCTAACTGGATATCCAGAAGGCTCGGAGAAAGGGGGATCTGGTAATGAAGATAAAATCAACATCTGCCAAAATCGGCGATTGGATATTTGTTCTGATTTGCGTTATTGTCAGCATTATCTGTATTGTTCCGATGCTGAATCTGCTTGCGAAATCACTCAGCGGTACGGATTATCTTGTGAAGCATGAGGTCTATCTTCTTCCTAAGGGCTTCAATATTGACGCATATAAAACCGTATTATCGGATATAAAATATATCCGGGCATTCGCATGGACAGCATTTTTAACGGTTATTTGTACATTCGTATCCTTAACAATGACAACGTTGTGTGCATATCCCTTGATTTTCTCAAAGCTTAAGGGAAGAGGAATTATTAACGTTATCATTACAATTACAATGTTCTTCAATGCAGGAACGATTCCTAACTACCTGCTTATGAAGTCACTGAACCTGCTTGATAATCCGCTGGTACTTATAATACCGAGCTGTCTCAGTGTATATAACATGATTATCATGCGAAGCTTCTTCTACGGAATACCGGACAGCTTACGTGAATCTGCAGAAATTGACGGAGCAAGCTTTATCAAGATTCTGATGAAGATATATGTACCGCTGTCAAAGCCGGTTCTTGCAACACTTGCACTGTTCTATGCAGTAGGTCGCTGGAGCGGATACTCGGATGCATTGTTCTATATGAAGAAGACAGAGTTCTATCCTTTACAGCTGCTTCTCTACAATATTCTTAACAATATTAACTCAGTAGAGATTGCAACAAAGGAAGGCTTCTCAACTCCGGGACTTTCGGCATCGCTTAAGGCTGCGATTGTTATGTTCTCGACAGTTCCGATTTTATGTATCTACCCTTGGTTACAGAAATACTTCATTCACGGCGTAACTTTGGGTGCGGTAAAGGAATAATCGAACACGTTTAAGCGTAGTTCGTTAATTCAAGAAATTATAAATTCAATTAAAGGGGGAAAAACAATGAAGAAATTTTTTGCTATCTTATTGACAGCTATCCTTGCATTTGCACTGGTAGCATGTAGCGGATCAGATGATGATAAGTCATCGGGTTCAAATGATGGCAGCAGCTCAACAAGCAGCTCAACAAGCAGCTCATCAAGCAG
>JAZNKQ010000064.1:0-8825 GCA_045578645.1 Lachnospiraceae bacterium | reverse complement strand
GGCGAACCGCCTATCAACATCAAAATAACAGATACGGCAGCAGATGCATTCGTCAGATTCTCTTGCGGAACAGAGGCAAAGCCTGCGGTTCTCGTAGTGACCGATTGGAAGAAAGATACCTGAATCTTATCGAACAAGTCCATCTCTCCGATGGTCAAAGGATTCGCATATTCAAAAATAAAGATGAGAACTGCACCGGCAAGAATGAGACCTGCCGTTACGGTAATAGCCATCTTGCTGTGCAAGGTCAGGTGTCTGAATATTTTTCTGTTTTTCGGTGAACGGCTCTTAACTACACGGAGCACGTCCCACCATACGATATATCCGATACCCCCGAGAATTACGAGTGCAGAGGTTACGATGTTGATCAAGGGATTTGTGGCATAATTGCAAAGGCTGTTTTCCGCAATAATGTCAATACCTGCGTTACAAAAGGCGGAAACTGAATTGAATACTGATATCCAAATGCCTTTTGCACCAAACTCAGGGACGAACACGAGGATATACAGAACTGCACCAATTCCCTCGATGATCAGCGTGCCGAATAACACGTTCTTGACAAACTTGACAAGACCCGACATAGTATTGAGATTGAAAGCGTCTTGAATGAGCAATCTGTCGCCGATGCCCAACTTTCTGTTCAAGAGAAGCATCCATCCTGTCATAATTGTAATAACTCCGAGTCCACCAACTTGTATCAGAATTAGTATAACGATCTGTCCAAAAACACTCCATGTTGAAAATGTTGGCAGTGTTACAAGTCCAGTAACACAGGTTGACGTTGTTGCCGTGAACAGAGCATCAACATACGGCACCGGAGTCCCAGTAGTTGAGCTTGCTGGCAGCACCAAAAGAATACTTCCGATAAAAATTACCAGAAGAAAACTCAATAGTATAATTTGAGTAGTTGTAAATTTAATCCTTTTCATACCATTTTACTCTCCGTTGACAAATACGGTTTCTGAGCAGTTTGCAGCTGCTTGAGCTCAAAATATCAACCACTCTTTTTCTATGATTTCGTAGTCAATCCCATATTCATCGCAAAATTCTTTAAGCTTCTTCATTGCTTTCATATTCGGCATGGCTTTATTAAGTTCCCAACGATTGACTGTTGAAAGAGCCACGTTTAGCTTCTGTGCAAAATCTTGTTGTGTAAAAAAAGCCTTCTGCCGAGACATTCTTATAGCATCTCCTAAACTCATTTGGCGCCCTCCTCGCACTATTTAAGCATTATCATAGCATAAATTAGGCATTTGTCAATGTGATGCACTATATTGCATTTTCTTTTTTATGAACACCCGTAATTTCAATGATTTTGAGACAGAAAAAGAACGATGTTAAGTCTTTCGACTCGACATCGTTCTTTTTGTAGTTGTTTTTCCAACCCTGTCAGACAGATGCCGTAAAATAGTAATTCTTTGGGATTACTGTCTTGCGAGCACCCGTCTAAAACCCGGTTCTTTTTAAAATTATTCCTCAGGAATAACTATCTTCTGTCCTTCATAAATCTTATTTGCATCAAAAATTCTGTCGCGGTTTCTTTCGAAGATGGCAACATACTTACTGCTGCTGCCGAAGAACTTCTTTGCAATTGAGCCTAAAGTATCTCCAAGCTTAACAACATAAAGTGTTTCACCCTCTCCTACATAGCACTCAGGAATTCTGTCTGCACCGCCGAGAACCTCCGGAATAAGAAGTCCCATACCGGGAACAAGCTTTCCGCCTGTTGCCGCAAATGCTTCCTTATTGTAGTTGTAAAGAAGTACTCTGTTTGCATTGTTTCCGTAGAAGTTCACTGCTATGGTTCCGAGTGTATCTCCATCGGCAACATAATAAACAATATCATTTCCTGATGCTACAGGTACATATGCACCACAGAGAACATCTGCCCTGTTGCTGATACGAATTCTCGGAGCAGCACCGTCAAAGGTATTATCATAGGATGCAATACCGGTTACGGTAATGGAAGCGCCCTTCTTAAGACCCTTAACGTCAGCATCTGTTGTGATATAGCCATCGATAAATACTCTTGCAACCTCTCCGCTCTTATCCTTAACTAAGATTGTCTGAACAAGACCGTTCTGCAGCTCAAAGCTTTCTACGTTACCCTTTAATGTAACAAGGCTTCCGACAACGCTTCCGTCATTAATCTGCTTTGCGGTTACATTCTCAGGTGCTACTGAGCCTGAGCCGATTACAGTAATTGATGATACTGAAAGCTCACGCTCTCCCTGATAGAAATCTACGATACCGGTAATTCTTACCTTATCGCCAACCTTGTAATTTCCTGCTACGGGGAAGCAGCAAACGCCTGCTGTTTCGTCCTGAACATAAATACAGTCAAAGAATGCGGTATCCTTGTCATAGCCTGATGCATTTGATGTAACAATACCTTCAATTGTGTACTTAATACCCGCTTCGGTCTGCTTCTGAACAGTTGCGATATCGGTTATCTTAACGGGATTAATGTACTCACAAAGGTTTTCACAAATCTTATAGTTCGAGTAATTCTTCTCTGAGCCTGAGTCAGCTATTGTAGCCTGAACCTCAAAGTTACTCATAAATGCTGCTCCGGCAACAATTACAAGTGATTCTGTACCGTCATCCCAGGTAAGGGTTTCGGTTGCAAGAACCATGAGTCTGTCATCACCGTCTGCATAAGCATACTTCGGAACTGAAGCTCCGCCGATGCCGTCATTATCACTATCCTTTGAATAGGTTCCTGCATGTCCGAAAACAACAGGTGTCACATTTGCAGGAATCTCTGTTGTAGGATTGCCGTTCTTATCAACAACATGAATTGTTGCACCGCCGTACTGGCTGTAACGCTCGGTGTACATAACATCATTAGGATATTCTTCATCAAGCTCAACACGATTAAGTAAGAAGGAATCGAAGTTGTATGAGCTGAAGTAAAGTCTCTGTGTCTGTCCGCCGTTAAGTGTATCATCATGTGTTGCATCATCGGTAATACGAAGTGATGAGCCAATTGCCTCAAGCACTGAGTTCTGTGTAACAGCCATGTGCTTAATGCTTGAATCAGATATAATTACGTCGTAATTCTCGTAGTAATCCGACCAGCCCGCAAGTACAAGTGTACCGCCGCCCTGTGCAAACTTCTTAAGAGCTACAATCTCATCCTCTGAGTAAACGCCGGGATTTGCCTGTGCATCCGCAAGACGACGTGAAGGAGCTGTCATAATGATAGCCTTATACTTTTCATTATTGCATGCATCAATAAGGTCTTCGCTTGTGTAAAGCTCTACTAAACGAACTAAGTATCCGGCAGCGAGCTCTCCGAAGTTACCCATTGAATCCTTGTAATTACCTGCAACATACTCATTGTAGTGAGAAGCATCAACACCGATGTAAACGAGGTCCTCCGCATCCATTACATCAAGTGTAAGGTCCATTGAATAAACATACTCAACGCCACCCTGCTCGATATAAACAGTTGCGGTAACATTCATAACCTTTGCTGTCTCCGGTGTATAAGCAAAATCAATATCAAATGTTCCGAGACTGGGAACCGTATAGCCCTTACTGTCTGTTCCGAGAACTACAGAACCGTTTGTTGTATAAACAACCTTCTTTACATTAGCAGCTTCTTCCTCGCTGTTAAAGATTGTTGTTGTAATTGTTAATTCCTCATCTGTAACAGGAGTGCTTGTAGAGGTTGCAACTGATGAAATACCAAGCTTAAGTGTTTCACCAACCCATACGGGAGCAGTAACTGCTAAATCACCGTCACCCTCTGTTACTCGGATATAGTAATAGCTGTATTCGGGTGCAAGGCTGACAGTAAACTCACCCTTGGCGAGATCTGCCTGTGCGTCCCACATATGTGCAACCTTACCTGAGTTAACAATAACCTCTACCTTAGAAATAGAGTCCGCAAGGTCGGGATCGAATGCCTGAACCTTAATATCAAGCTTCTCCGGAATCTCCTCAATCTGTGAGCCCATGGGAAGTCCGTTAACGGTATAGTAAATCTCGAGGTTCTTATCCTCTGTTGCATAAACCTTATATTCACGAATTGCTTCGTAGATGCCTTCCTCAGAGAAATTATCTGTAAGAACAACATCACGCGCCTCGTTACCATTTCCCCACTTACCCTTGTGGTTATCCTGGTTGTTTGTAGGAGCTACATGCCAGCCCTTATCAAGTGCCATTGTGTAGTATTCGTAGCTGGGATAGTAACCGCCGGCGCCGATTGCACCTTCACCGTTACCAACCTCGACAAGCTGAATACGGGTATCAACCACTGCATCCCAGAAGCTGAAATCAATAAATGTACCGAAGGTTGAACCGGGATGGTTGAACTGTGAAATACTGTCTGCGCCTTCCTTCTCTGAAAGAAGTGCGTAATATGCCTTTAAGCCGGCATTATCAGTCTTATTATTAAGTGTTGAGTTATTTCTTGAAACAATACCCTCTGTATTAAAGGTATTGATATGTCCGGGGCCGCCTGACCATGTCATTTCAAAGCCGGCAATTGCAACAACGTCAGACTGTGTCTTATTAAAGCTCTCGATATCGCCCTTATATTTAGCCCACATCTCATTGCTGTATGCTGTCGCAAGTGACATATCATAAAGCGCACCCTCAGGGTTTGCTTCAGCTGTTGTATCAAAGTAGTTAGAATGGTCTGTAAATGCCACGAAATCTACATTTGCGCTCTCGGGAAGAGATGCTATGTAATCAAGACCTTCTGCAAGAGTACCTGCACCGTCGGAATACTCAGCTGTATGTGAATGAAGCTGTCCGAAGTAGAGCTGCTCTGTTGCCTTACCTACCGTGAAATTCCATGCACCGATTGCACTAACGCCGTCAGCACGGGTAACGGTAACTGTTACATTTGTTCTTCCGTCTGCCATATCTGCAGAAGGAGTATAGGAAATAACTCCGTCCTTATATGAAGGCTTTACTTCCTTGCCTGCAACAGTCATGGTAATAGTGGGATCATTTCCCGCATTACTTACCTCAACGCTAATAACCGGCTTCTTTTCAGCTTCCGTCTGGCTCTGTGCAGCGGGAGTCATATTCTTGAATATAGGCTGGTCAACTACGCTAATGGTAAAGCTCTCACTAAACTTTACAGATGTCTCGTCAGTACCTGCTACAGAAACCGTAAGCTTCTCGCCGGTAATCAGCTTTGCAGGAATCGAAACTGAATATACTCCGTTATTTTCAACGTACTCAAGCTCTTCGCTTCCGAGCTTAACCGTAAGATTCTTTACGCCAAAAATAGCGTCAACGCTAAATCCAAACTTATAATCCTCGCCGCAATTTGCTGAAGGAAGCGCACCTGCGATAACAGAAGGAATATTTACGATTCCTGCCGTAACCTCTTCAGGAGCTGCAAAAAGACTGAAGGTATAAATAGATGCGTCTGAATCCGAATACTTACTGTATGTCTTAAAGGAATCGCTGTAGTACTCAAGGAACTGGCTGTTTTCCTTATATTTTGCCGCACGGCTCTCGAAGAAGTATCCGGTCTTATTCTCAATAAGCTTCCAGTCTGCTTCCTCACCGGCATCCTTAGAATAGAAGGAATTATTACCTGTACCGTTTGAGCAAAGATATCCGTCTGTCTCATTATAGAAACGATAGTAATCACCATTTTCCTCAATAGTGAATACACGTGCTCCGTTACCGACAGAAAGCTCTATACCGTCAAGCTCTGCAGATACGGGATTGATTGCTTTTGCAGAAGCCTCGCCGAGTACACCCTCTGCGGCTTCGCAGTAAATAACAACACTCTTTCCGTCCTTTAAAAGAGAAGCTTCCGCAGCGTCCTCTGCCGTAAAGAGAGTAATTTCAGAAGTCAGGGTATTTCTAAGCTGTATAGTTTCCTTATAGCAGGAAACCGCTGCCTTAACGGTAACCTTATCTCCGGCCTTAATTGCCCATGCATCACCGTTCTTAGCTACAACTGCCTTGTAAATCTGCATGCTTGTTGTGCCGTCACTGACTGTTACATTGGGACTTGAATATGCGCCGTTGTTGTCATAAACCTCAACAACATCAAGACCCGAAAGCTCAACGTAGGTGCAAAGATCCTTTGCCGAAAGTGCGGTGAGCGTAGTCTTCTTTGCCTCAAGCTTCATACCTGAAGTCTTGGTAAAGGTTGCACTTCCGAGCTGCGGTAATCCATTATACTCGGATAATTTTCCGGAAGCCTTAATGGTATCACCAAGCTCAACGCCTGTTGCAGCTTCACTGAGGTATAAGGCAATACCTCCTGTTGAATCCTGCAGATAGATGTTCTTACCTTCGATCATAGTAATAACGCCTTCAACGAGATAGCTTTCGCCCTGTGTTCCGGCTTTCGCATCACTAATGGTCGTCTTCTTAAGTTCTTCTGCCTGAACATTAGCCGGTACGGTACCGATAATCATTGCAAGCGCTAAAAGAACCGCAAAGAGTTTGTTGAAACGAACTTTATTCATCTTCTCCTCCTAAATATTTTGCTCACTCTTTAACCGGAAAACGGCAATCCCTCTTTATTTATCCGCATCCCTCAACCCATTTTCAGGGAACAAATCAAAGAAGTGGCGTACTGTACATTCTAACATAAAAACATACAATATGCCACTAATTTTACAAACATTTGCAATTATATTCCAGTTTCGGTAACTTTTTTACCAAATAACAGCGAGCTCACCAGAGCAGTCAGCGGAACTGCCAACACAACTCCGATTGAGCTTGAAAGTCCGCTTATTACCTCCAATGCAAGATATGCCGAGCTCATAAACTGTCTTATAGGAAGACCGAGCGACGCTATGTAAATTATCAGCATCATACTGCTCCCGATAATCGCCAGAATAAGAGTATTGGTCATGGTCCCGACCATATCGCGGCCCACATTCATCGCGCTCTTTAAAAGCTGCTTCCTGCTAAGCCGGTTTCCGACTGCCGCAATTTCCTGAGTAGCGGATGAAATACTCATCGCAACATCCATAACAGCTCCGAGTGAGCTTACTATTACACCGGCAACTATTATTCCGCTTATCCCTATCCGGCTTTCTCCCGTCTGGCGCAGCTGAAGCAGTGCCTCGGCGTATTCCTGCCTGTAACCGTCAATTCTTAATAGTGACTGCGCAAGCAGACCGAACAGCGTAGCCAGTAAAAGTCCCGAAATGGTTCCGAGCATTGCGCAAAGAGTTTTTCTGTCACAGCCACCCAGAATTAGAAATGCAGTAAGCGTTATCCAGATACATATTCCAAAGGTAGACAAAATAGTGGCATAGCCTTTAAGCAGCATAGGTATAAGAACAAGCAGCAGTGCCGCTACGGTAAGAACCAGACCCGCAATCGATTTTGCACCTGTTTTTCCTCCTACCAATACAGTTACGGTCAGAAATACAATTATCAGTAAAATCACCATACCGCTGCGGTCATATTCATAAACGGCTCCTCTTACATCGCCGTTTCCGTAAATGGAAAGTGCCGCCGTAAATTTGTCCCCCACCTTAAGCTGCTGTCCGTAAATCGGACCAACCGCATTATCCATGAGAATGGTTGCGCCATCATACTCACCGCTCGTAACAAGTGCAGTAATTACCTGCGTTCCCCTTGAATGGCCCTCTGCCACTTCATCGGATTCACAGCTGTCGGATATAATCTCCTGAACCACTGCAGATTCATACACAACATAATCTCCGCCGGGAGACACCTGCCCATCCTCCGTCTGAACAAGCACATACATTATCATTCCGACCACAAGCAAAATCGCAAGCAGCATATACTTAATCAGCTTTCCGTTTATTCGTCCTTTTTTTTCTCTTTTACAATTCATATCTTTTTGCCTTTGTTGCCCCGCCAACTTTGTTTTCATTTACCTTTGGTTTCCGTTCCCTTTGGTTTCTCCATCATTTTACTTTAAAACAGAGCCATGCGCAATTCCTAATATATTCCGACTAATATATCTCTTGCAACCGGAGTATAGAACATGCTTTCAACCTTCTTACGCTCCGAGGTTTGTCCAAGAATCCACATCAATTTTGCTGCTACCGCCTCTGTCGTCATATCAAATGCCTCAAGAACCGGTAAGCTCTTCTTTATCACATTCCCCACATGATAAACCGACAAATCGCTACCCTCATTTGCAACCTGAGTCGTAAGTACAATCGTCTTTCCCTGCTCCAGCCCCGTCTTTACAACATCGTAGAAATCACCGGATTCATATCTTGGAAGACCGCCCACACCGAAGCCTTCAATTATTAACGCATCATTATTATCAAGCAGATATCCTGCTATCTCTCGGTTCATCCCGGGAATTAACTTTAGTAATGCAACTTTACTGTTTATATTACGGTAAAAAACAGGGCTCTCATAACCGGACAGCCTGTTATATTCTAACAGACAGCCGTCCTGAACAATCCCGAGCAGCGGATAATTTGTACTCGTAAAGGCTTCAAAGCTCTTGCTGTTTGTCTTACGTGCACGCGTTCCCAGTATGATTTTTCCGTTAAAGACAATCATTACTCCGCCCATATCCGATGCTGCCACCGTAAAGGCATCCCTCAGATTCTGTTTTGAATCCGTTGTCTCAAATCCGATCGGTTTTTGGGCCCCGGTAAGCACAATCGGCTTGCTGCTACCCTGAATAAGATAGCTTAATGCTGCAGAAGTATATGCCATCGTATCTGTTCCGTGGCTTACGACAAAACCGTCATAATTCTCATACTCGCTTTCAATCATTCCTGCAATCAAAAGCCAGTGCTCCGGCTCCAAATTCGTACTGTCAAGACTTAACAGCTGTCTGCACTCCACCGCACAAATTGACATTATGTCCGGAATATATCTGATAAGCTGTTCAC
>JAZNKQ010000063.1:0-2490 GCA_045578645.1 Lachnospiraceae bacterium | reverse complement strand
TGCCGAGGTAATCGGCGAGGGTCGTCTTGCAGGTCTTGATAACGGCGACAGTACGGATTTTGAAGACTATAAATGTAATTCAAGAAGAATGTTCTCAGGAAAGCTTCTGGTTGCCGTAATGACTACGGATAAGGCGGGAAGCGTTGAGGTTAAGCTTACCTCTCCGGGACTTGAGGGCTGCATTTTCAAAACCGAGACGGTGCAGGCAGCCGAGGGTGAGGTTGTTGTTTCATCTGTTAAGGATACTGTTTTTGAGACTAATAACAGCCGCAGAATGCAGGGTGTGGATATTCCGATAAGAAAGCTTGATATTGTTGTTGACGGCAGCAGAAATCTTAATGCGGATAACAGGAGTGTGAAGCTTGAGGCGGTAATTTATCCTGAAAATGCTACATATGACGAGCTTATATGGATGGTGGTAAATGATAATGCCGTTAAGACAAATCTCGCCGAGATTACGACAGACGGAAGATTTGCCACGGTTACCGCAAAGGGTGACGGTGATTTCAGGGTACGCTGTATGACAAAGAACGGAACAGATAAGGTTAAGCATATTTCGGTTCTTGAATTCAATGCTTCCGGAATCGGTCAGGCATATCTTAACCCGTATGAGTTTATTGCCGGCTCTCTTTACACTGATTCCTTCGGTGCAATCGGAAACGGAAATGAAAAGGGAGTTTCAATGTCACGCGAGGGTGACAGCTATATCAAATACGAAAACATTGACTTTGGTGATTTTGGTTCGGATGAAATTACGATTCCGATATTTACTCTGTCAAACGAGGAATATGAGATAGGAATATGGGAAGGACGACCGGGCGAGGAAGGAAGCACGCTGCTTTGCGACGGAATATACAGCAAGGAAATGATATGGAATGTATATCAGGCGGAAACCTATAAGCTTTCCAAGCGACTTAAGGGTATTACAAGCATCTACTTCACCGCAAAGGTTAAGTATCATATTAAGGGCTTCAGTTTTACAAAGCCGGAAAAGGCATTTGCTCAGATTATGGCAGGGGATAACAGCAGAATATACGGTGATACATACAATGTTACCGATTCTGCAATCGAGGGAATCGGAAATAACGTAACACTTGAATTCGACGATATGGATTTTGGTGAGAAGAGTGCCACAAAGGTAGTAATTTGCGGACATTCTCCGATTGAGAACAATTCTATTCATCTTCGTATAAGCGATGAGAGCGGAGACCGGATTGAACTGCTTGAATTTGCACATACGGAGGATTTTGAAGAGAAGGAGTATTCAATAGCTCCGGTAACAGGAAATAATAAAATAAGCTTTGTATTCCTGCCCGGATGTAACTTTGATTTCAGGTATTTCAGGTTTTATTAATTAAAGAAAGGCTGATTATGGCAAAATATATAAACCCTATAATGCCGGGATATTATCCCGACCCCTCCGTATGCAGAGTGGGAGAGTATTATTATCTTGTTAATTCAACATTTACGTATTTCCCGGGAGTTCCGATTTTTCGCAGTAAAAATCTTTCGGAATGGGAGCAGATAGGAAATGTACTTGACCGCCCTTCACAGCTTAAAATGGAGGAAAACGAAAGACATTCGGGCGGCATATATGCACCCACCATACGTTATCATGACGGTACCTACTATATGGTTACGACTCTGGTATCATGGGGCAGCTTTATTGTTACGGCAAAGGACCCTGCCGGTCCGTGGTCGGAGCCCTATTTTATCGAAGGTGCGAAGGGAATTGACCCGAGTCTTTTCTTTGACGATGACGGAAGATGCTATATGACGGGAACCTGTGATGACAGAAACGGTATACGCTTTTACGGTGATAATGAAATCTGGATGCAGGAGCTCGATCTTAATACGATGAGCCTTATCGGGGAATCGTTTGCTCTCTGGAAAGGTGCGCTGAGAGACTGCGTATGGCCGGAGGGTCCTCATATGTATAAAAAGGACGGCTATTACTATCTCATGATTGCGGAGGGCGGAACCGCCGATGACCATGCGGTTACCATTGCAAGAAGTGAGAATGTTGCCGGTCCTTATGTCGGATACAAGAAGAACCCGATTCTTACCCACAGACATCTCGGAAGCGGGTATCCTGTTCAGAATGTCGGACATGCGGACATGTTTGAGGCCGAGGACGGAAGCTGGTACATGGTATGTCTGGCAACGAGAAAGAATGACGGAGTATCGGGACTCGGAAGAGAAACCTTTATAGCGCGTGTGGAATGGCAGGATGGCTGGCCGGTTGTTAACCCGGGTGAGGGCTGTCTGCTTGCGCAGGGTGAGCTTAATCCTGCAGGGGCCGCAAAGCCTGCCGAAGCAGTGAGATATAGGTATGGCGAATACGGTGCTTCCGTACCTGCGCCGGAAAGCTATAGCTTTGATAATGAAAAGCTTCCGGCCGCGTTTATCGGACTCCGTAATTTTACTGACGGCATGTACCGCCTTGATACGGAGAAGAAGCAGCTTTGCCTTCTCTTTAAGGCTGAGAGG
>JAZNKQ010000062.1:0-10245 GCA_045578645.1 Lachnospiraceae bacterium | reverse complement strand
GCTATTTTCCATATTATTCTCCTAAAATGATTGTAATTTGTGTTATCAAAAAAGGTGACCACTCGGTCACCTTTAATTGTAGTGACCAAATGATCACTTGTCAATTAGTCTCTTTAGACAAATGTCATACAACAGAAACTTCAAGTTTTTCTACGTTCTACTTGTTGGAAGTTGCTCAATCCCAGATTGCTTCTTCGCCTGTAGCCAATTCCCCCCATTTGCTCGCCCAGCTTTCCACAAAGCAAGAGGTATACGGAAGCTTCTTTTCTTCACGAAGCTTTGCAAAATAAGGATGCCTTCCCCATACAAGAGAAATAATACCAATAATGGCAAAAAACGGACCTAGCACAATTGATTGGATGCAATGACCATATTCATGCACTCTGATTTTTTCTGCATCTTCGATTTCATCATTCGGGGTAAAGATAAACAGTCCAAGACTCAAACCGCTACGGGTATTCCACCTTGTATCAATACAGCCACGATATGTTTTATGAGGATAGTCTTTCAATTTGATGCAAAAGAACAGACCAACAAGGGTGGGGAGGATTCCCCATGTACATTGAAGGATGATAAACACGATTCTTTTTACATATGTAACCATTTTCATATAAGGGAATCCTCCGTCAAATTCACATTTTCGCTCTCATCGAACACACCGATTATATCACAAAATATATAATTTTCTACATGCTTTTTACCTACGCAGTGTGTTGTGTTGCCCTCTCATTTCTTTCGTTCTGAGCTTCCACATGGTCTGAATAATGCTCAAAATAATACGTTTGTTCCACTTCTGTAAAACTGTATTTTCGCTCTTCCGGATTTCACACAAAGAGGAACAGAAAACGCAGCGTGTCACAAGAACTGTATCTGATACGCATGCGACATACCTCAAAGTGCATGCGGCATACCTCAAAGTGCGTATGGCAACAGCTGCATGCCGTGAGCAGAATACAGATTCGCAGTGACGATAGCGAGGCTTTCGTTGTGACGAGCATGCTAACAGCGACGGCGGGCGCATGTCTGAGCCACGAAGTGGCGAGTTGGCGCAGGAGCCGGAGCGAAAAGGCGCATGCGAGGAATAGAAAACGCAGCGTGTCACAGGAACTGTATCTGCTACGGCATGCAGCGTACCTCAAGAACTGTATCTGCTACGGCATGCGGCGTACCTCAAGAACTGTATCTGCTACGGCATGCGGCGTACCGCAAAGTATGTATGATAACAGTTACAAGACATCATAGCAAAAAACAGGTGCCGAGGGGGATTACCCTTCGGCACCTGTTTACTGTATCTATATATTTATTATTAGAAATCAACCTCTGTATCATAGTAGCAGCACTTAAGGAGCTTCTCCATCTCTTCCTGAGTAGGAATACGAGGATTTGAACCTGTACATGCATCGCCGATTGCGAGCTCAGCAATCTTAGGAAGCTTTGCAAGGAATTCCTCTTCCTTTGCAACTGAATTGCCGTCTTCAACAATTGCGCCGCCCTCACCGTAATTCTTGATGCAGTAAGGAATATTGAGGTCCTTATTAAGTCCGCGAAGCATTTCGATAAGAAGATCAACCTTCTCCTCGTCACTGTTTCCGCCAAGACCAACGAAATCAGCTATCTGAGCGTATCTCTTGCATGCGGTAGCATCCTTTGAATTGAACTTAATAACCTTGGGAAGGTACATTGCGTTAGCTGCACCGTGGATAATGTGACCCTCTGCTCCGTTAGAGAAAGCAGCACCGGTCTTATGAGCCATTGAGTGAACGATACCGAGGAGAGCATTGGTAAATGCCATACCTGCAAGGCACTGAGCATTGTGCATAGCATCTCTTGCTGCGATGTCGCCCTGATATGACTTAACAAGGTTCTCTTTAATCATCTTAATTGCATAAAGTGCAAGAGGATCGGAGTAGTCACAGTTTGCTGTTGAAACGTATGCCTCAACTGCATGAGTCATAGCGTCCATACCTGTATGAGCAACAAGCTTTGCAGGCATTGTCTCTGCAAGCTCGGGATCTACGATAGCAACATCGGGAGTAATCTCGAAGTCAGCGATAGGATACTTAACACCCTTCTCATAATCAGTAATGATTGAGAAAGCTGTTACCTCAGTAGCTGTACCTGATGTTGATGAAACTGCACAGAAATGTGCCTTTGTTCTAAGCTTGGGAAGTCCGAATACCTTGCACATATCCTCGAAGGTTGTCTCCGGATACTCATACTTAATCCACATAGCCTTTGCTGCATCGATAGGTGAACCGCCGCCGATAGCAACAATCCAGTCGGGCTGGAACTTAATCATAGCCTCAGCACCCTTCATAACTGTTGTTACTGAAGGATCTGCTTCGATACCGTCAAAAATCTCTACTTCCATGCCGGCTTCCTTAAGATAAGAAACTGCCTTGTCAAGGAATCCAAATCTCTTCATTGAGCCGCCGCCTACGCAGATCATAGCTCTATTTCCGTCAAGGTTCTTTAAAGCTTCAAGTGCACCCTTACCATGGTAAAGGTCTCTGGGTAATGTAAATCTTGCCATTTCATATCCTCCATTCTCCGGCAGAATTATTCCGCCGATTTTCACGTGCACATTATACTACATTGAAAATTCGATTACAACGGTTTTGGCGTAAAAAAAGTAAATTTTTATCGATATATCAGTATCTTATTCCTTTTTTAATAAGCTTTATACATTTTTTGGAATTATCCTGCCATTTCCCGGAAATCACACTCAAAACACACCGCATAATTAGTGCTTCCTTTGTAAATACTTCTGACTGTATAAACAAAAATTGATACCGGATTCGGTAAAAGGAGGACTATGCTTAAAAGAAAGAAGAAAACCATGGACGGAAATACTGCCGCGGCACATGTTTCATATGCCTTTACTGATGTTGCTGCCATATACCCCATTACCCCTTCTTCGCCCATGGCAGATTATACTGACATCTGGTCAGTGCAGGGTCGCAAGAACATATTCGGGTCAGAGGTCACGCTTCACGAGCTTCAGTCAGAAGCCGGTGCAGCAGGTGCAATGCACGGAGCACTCCAGGCAGGCGCTCTTTCCACAACTTATACAGCCTCACAGGGACTTTTACTTATGATACCCAATATGTACAAAATGGCAGGCGAGCTTTTACCTGCCGTGATAAATGTATCCGCACGTGCAGTTGCCACGCATGCACTCTCTATATTCGGTGACCACTCAGACATTTACGCCTGCCGCCAGACCGGCTTTGCAATGCTGGCTTCCTCAAATGTTCAGGAAATTATGGATTTAGGTGCTGCAGTCCACCTTTCGGCAATCCGCTCAAGAGTACCGTTTATGCACTTTTTCGACGGCTTCAGAACCTCTCATGAAATACAGAAAATCGATGTCTGGGATTATGAACAGCTTGCCGACATGTGTGACTTTGAGGCTATCAGGGAATTCAGGGAACGTGCCCTTAACCCCATGCATCCGGTTCAGAGGGGAACCGCGCAAAATCCCGACATCTTCTTCCAAATGCGCGAGGCATCAAATAAGCATTATGAAAAGGTTCCGGAAATTGTTGAGGAGTATCTTAACACCATTAATAAGAAGCTCAACACCGACTACGCACTTTTTAACTACTACGGTGACCCCGATGCCGAGCATATAATAATAGCCATGGGCTCCGTATGTGATACCATCGAAGAAACTCTTGATTATATAAGCACGCACAAGCCTACAGATGAGCCCTCTCCCGACTTAATTCATTCTGCATTTAACAATTATCATCCTAAGAAATGCGGTCTGGTCAAGGTGCATCTGTACCGTCCGTTTTCAATCAGACATCTGTTAAAGGCAATTCCCAATACCGTAAAATATATATCCGTACTCGACAGGACGAAGGAGCCCGGCTCCGCCGGTGAGCCTCTGTACCTTGATGTTCTTGAAGCCGTAAAGGGTCCTGAAAGTAATTCGGAGGAATATGGCTTTCTGAAAAATGTTACCGTTCTTCGCGGAAGATACGGACTGGGCTCAAAGGATACAACCCCTGCTGACATCCTTGCCGTATACAGCAACACCGAAAAAACAGAATTTACGCTCGGAATCAACGACGATGTAACCGGGCTTTCGTTAAAGCGCAGCATGCAGCCCGACACAGCTCCCTTCGGAACAACCTCCTGCAAATTCTGGGGACTTGGCTCTGACGGTACGGTTGGCGCCAATAAGAACTCAATTAAAATAATCGGTGATAATACCGACTTAAATGTACAGGCGTATTTTGATTATGATTCAAAAAAATCCGGCGGAATTACCATATCTCACTTACGCTTCGGTAATTCACCCATTAAGTCCTCCTATCTTATCAACAAAGCGGATTTTATCGCATGCCACAATCCGGTCTATATGAAAAAATATGATATTCTAAGCGACCTGAAGCCGGACGGCATATTCCTTCTAAACTGCTCGCAGTCTCCCGAAGAGCTTGAGAATTTCCTGCCTGACAACGTCAAGGCATATATTGCTCATAACAATATTCGCTTCTATATTATAGACGGTATAGGTATAGGCAGAGAGCTTGGTCTCGGCGGAAGAATCAATACAATACTTCAGGCAGCATTTTTCAGGCTTACGGAAATAATACCGGAGGAAAATGCAATAAGCTATATGAAGGAGGCCGCTAAAAAATCCTACGGTAAAAAAGGTGATGAGGTTGTTAACATGAACTATCGTGCGATAGACGCAGGCTTTTCGCAGGTTAACAGGGTTGCCGTACCGGAGGCATGGAAGAAGCTTGAAGCCAAACGCTTCCTTCCCGGAAAGGCACCGGAAAATATTATCGACGGTAAACACTATCTTTCTAACATCATGATTCCCATTAATGACAGACAGGGGGATGAGCTGCCCGTATCCGCATTCATGTATGAGCCCGACGGCACGGTTCCGCTCGGAACCTCCGCTATCGAAAAAAGAGGTATCGCCGTTGATGTCCCGGTCTGGATACCCGAAAACTGTATACAGTGCAGTCTTTGCTCATATGTCTGTCCCCATTCTGTTATCAGACCCGTTATTTGGGATCCCAATGCAGACAATGACCACAGCAGCGCAAATCTTGTAAGCTTCGACGGGCATCCCGAGCATTCGATGGTTAAGGCCGACGAGCTTGAAGGCCTTCCCGCAACCGCACTTCCGGGCTTAAATTTCGCCATTACCGTATCCGTCTTTGATTGTACCGGCTGCGGATGCTGCGCCGAGGTCTGCCCCGGCAGAAAAGAAAAAGCCCTTTATATGGATCGCTTTGAAAAGCATTTCGACTCGCAAAAGGCCTTTAACACCGGAACAAAGCTCGAAACACCGCAGGCAGCGCTTGACAAATTTAAAGCCTCCTCAGTAAAAGGAAGCCAGCTCAGAAAGCCGCTGCTCGAATTCTCAGGAGCATGCGCCGGCTGTGGTGAAACTCCCTATGCAAAGCTTGTTACCCAGCTTTACGGAGACCGGATGTATATTGCCAACGCAACCGGCTGTTCATCTATATGGGGAGGCTCGTCGCCCTCCACACCTTATACAAAGAACAGCAAGGGCCACGGTCCTGCCTGGGCAAACTCTCTTTTTGAAGATAATGCAGAATTTGGTTTCGGTATGCTTCTGGCTCACAACACAATGCGGTCTCGTCTGGCGGAAGCGCTCAGAAACATTGACAATGCAACGAATAATTCGGTTATTAAATCAGCAATAAACATTTATTTTGATACTTTTTCATCCACAACGGATAATATGAAAGCGTCAGACGAGCTGCTTGCTCTCCTGCAGGAGCAGTATAAAGCTCTTCCTGCGGATTCCGCTGCAGCCTCGGACTATATCTTTGTTCTTGAAAACAAAAGCTTCCTTGCGAAGAAGTCCCAGTGGCTTTTTGGCGGCGACGGCTGGGCATATGACATAGGCTATGGCGGACTTGACCATGTTCTTGCAAGCGGTCTCGATATAAACACTCTTGTTTTCGACACAGAGGTCTACTCAAATACCGGCGGACAGGCTTCAAAGGCTACACCGCTCGGAGCAGTCGCTCAATTCGCGGCAGCCGGAAAAAGCGTGAGGAAGAAAAAGCTCGCAGAAATCGCAATGACCTACGGCTATGTATATGTAGCCCAAATCGCAATGGGCGCTGATTATAATCAGTGTGTAAAGGCAATTACCGAAGCAGAGAGCTATCCCGGTCCGTCTCTGATAATTGCGTATGCACCCTGCATAAACCACGGCATAAAGGGCGGACTTGCAAATACACCGAGTGAACAGAAGCGTGCCGTTGAGGCAGGCTACTGGAATCTTTTCCGCTTCGACCCGCGCCTTAAGGAGCAGGGAAAGAACCCCTTCATTCTTGACAGTAAGGAGCCGAGCCTTGATTATCGTGATTTCCTGATGAGCGAGGTACGCTATGCCGCTCTTGCAAAGGTCTCACCCGAGCGAGCGGAAAAATTATTTAATGAGGCATCAATAATCGCAAAGCAGGACTATGAATCCTTGAAGTCTCGCGCAAGTTCAAATTAATTAAATTACCATTAAACAAAAGTGCACAGAACATATCCTTCGGAATTCTATGTTCTGTGCACCGGTTTTTACCCTGACATAAACAGCTATATCGTAATAACCTCCGTACTGTTTACACACATTATTTTCAATTCAAGGTCCTTACCCTCAAGAAGCTTTACTCTTCTGATTCCGGGATTCATATCAAAGTAATTATCCGACAGAAGAAGCTTTCCTGCTGATGAGGTTATTCCAATATTCTTTGTATAGCAGTCTGTAGCTATAATCAGCTCATCACCCTCTCTCTTTACATCAAGAGAAGGCTTTTTAAATCTGTAATGCTTCGGTGCCGTAAAAAGGCAGGTTGAAGCAGACTCTGCCGCAGTCTCCGCTTCTGTCCCTTCGGGTGCAAAATAATAGCTTACATAGTTCTCAAGCTCATCCGCATCTTCAAATATTACCTTATCGCACCATGCCGATGACAGTGCAGGAACCGAAACACCTTCACTGCCTGTCCTCAGGATTTCTCCCGACGAATTCCTAAGCTCCCAGAAAACCGTTCCTTTTATCTCCTTAAAGGTCTCATTTGAGACATTCAGGCGGATTGATTTCTCAATCTCATGCGGCTCCTCAATGCAGAAGGGTCTTTGGTCGAGCTCTCCGCATTCCTCACACGAAAGAAGTACGGGTGCGAACATTTTCTTCTCCGCATACTGAAGCGCCTTCCAATTTCCGAAATAATCGATTCCTGCCCATGAAGCAACCGGCCATATATCATTCAGCTGCCATACGACAGTGCCCATGCAGCGTCCTCTGTACCTTCTGAAATGCTCAACTCCGTAACGTATTGCTTCCGCCTGAAGAAGCTGCGAGAAGTATACGAAGCGCTCAAGGCTTTCCGGATACAGATATGTAGCGGAAATATAGTTTACAATTTTACCGTTTGCCGCAATGTTCCTCTGATGCATTTCCATGACACGTGAGAATACATTTCTTTCCTCAGGCAGAGTAAAGCTCTCTATCGTTTTCATATCAGGGAAGGACTGAAAGCCAAACTCGGAAAGATATCTGAAGAAATACTTCCTATAATCCGTAAAGGGCTTGTTTCCGTGCCATACATCCCAGTAATGCATATCACCGCGGTTCTCATCCCACGGATTGTCAAAGCTTCCTCCCGACGAGGGCGATGACGGCCAGTAAAAGGTCTCGGGGTCTTCCTCCTTAACAACCTGCGGAATTATATATTCAAAAATCTTAATATAATCTGCAATCTGCTTTATCGACGGCTCCCAGCACTTATCGAGTGTCTGCGTCTCCATCTCATTATTTCCGCACCATAATCCGAGACTCGCATGATGCCTGATTCTTTTTATATTATCACGAAGCTCTGCCCTGATATTGGCATCAAAATCATCATCGAGCTCATACGACGCGCATGCGAACATAAAATCCTGCCATACCACAAGTCCGAGCTCATCGCAAATATCAAAAAAGAAATCATCCGGATAATATCCGCCGCCCCAGACACGGATACAGTTATGGTTTGCTGCGGCTGCTGCCTCAAGAAGCTCTCTCGTTCTTTCGGGTGTAACCCTTGAGAGCAGATTATCCTCAGGGATATAGTCAGCTCCCATGGCAAACAGTTTAACCTTGTTTACCTCGTGTGCAAAGCACTCTCCCCATTCATCCTTATCCGTATTAACGGTCATTGTGCGGAGACCGATTCGCTTCTCCGATACATCAAGCAGCTCGCCGTTATCCGCATTAAAGAGGCTTATTTTTACGGTATACAGGCTCTGACTGCCGTATCCGTTCGGCCACCACAGCTCCGGCTCCGGTACCGTTATGCTCAAATGCTCCGTTGACATGGTTCCCGCAACGCGGACATTCTTCCTTACAGCTTCGATTTCTTTACCATCCGGAGCTTCAACCAAGGCAGCTATCTGCACATCCGTGTCCGGAAGATTACCTCTTACGGTACAGCGGACATCAAGCTCAACCTCCTTCACGGCATACTCCGGCCCGCTTCCGTCGGTCAGTGCTTCTCTTACATGCTTCTGTACAATATAGATATCATCAAGCACCGCTTCCGTTTCTGTTATTACGGAAACATCCCTGAAAATACCGGCATCAGGCAGTCTCGGACCCCAGTCCCAGCCAAACATGCAGTGTGCCTTCCTCAAATGAGGGAAGCCCTCCATACATTCGTGCGAGCCGCCGGTATAAACCTTTTTATTCTCTTCTTTTATATATTTTGTAGGCGAATGAAGAACTACCTTCAGAGTATTTTCCTCATCCTTTAATATTCCGGCTATATCAAATTCCCAAATCCGGTGCATATTGTAAGCAGACCCCAAAAGCACTCCGTTCAGATAAATATCTGCAAGTGTGTCAATTCCGTCAAATCGGAGTATCGTTCTTTTTGAAGCCTTAATACCCTCTATTTCACTGCCGTTAAAGCTAACTGAAAACTCATAGTCATAGTCCATCAGCTTAAGTGCAGAAAGCTCGTTATCACGGTAATACGGATCGGGAATCCTGCCCTCCTTAAGCAGCACTCCGTAAACAGAGCCCGGAATTTCTGCCGGAAGAACCTCACCGTCACCAATCACACCTGCGACTGCTGCCCTTGAACCATTGCCCGTTTCCGAAAGCCTCATATTCCATTTTCCGTTTAATAATGTCCGTTTTTTCAATTTGCACCTCACTTAATCAGTTTAATCTGAGATTTATCCAGGTTATTGCCATATCAATCCAGTTGCGGCACTCAGGAAAGCTCTCTGATGCGTGCGGACTCATTGTAAGCTCATTTGCAAGTGAAAGCCCGTGTCCGCCGTTAGGATAAATATGCATTTCATAATTAATCCCCTGTCTTTGAAGCGCTGCTGCCAGCATAAGCGAATTCTCCACGGGAACCGACCCGTCAGTCTGTGTATGCCAGATAAACGCCTTGGGAGTATCCTCACTGACCTGCTTTTCAAGCGAAAAGGCCTCGGCCGCGAGCTCTCTTGTAAGCTCTCCCTTAATGCCTATTCTTTCCGCAATTTCCTTAAGTGCCGGGCTGTCAAGCGATTCGCCGTTTTCTCCGGTAAGCGCATGTATCGAACCGCTGTGTGCAAACTCACCGCCGGTAATTACAGGATAGCTTAATATCATACCGTTTGGCTTCAGCATCTCCCGGTCTGCCCTTGCAACACCGATTCTGTCACATACAAAATCACAGCTCCAGAACATACCGTAGCTTGCCGCAAGATGACCGCCTGCCGAAAATCCCGCAACCGCCATCCGCTCCGTATCGATATGATACCTGTCCGCGTTTTCACGAAGATAATGAAATGCCTTTGCAACCTCAAGCAAGGCAGTCGGAAACACTGCCGGAGCTACCGAATACCACAATACGGCTACATGGAAGCCTGCCGCAAGATATTTCATTGCAATCGGCTCGGCCTCACGCTGAGAGGTAAACACGTATCCGCCGCCGGGGCATACAAGCACCAGCGGACGCTTAGCTCCGATCGGCATCTCCTCAGTGTATTTCAGTGCAAACAGCTCAAGTCTCGCATACTCCATTGAAGCAGCGTTTTTTATATCAATATTTTCGTATATCATCTTAATCCCCATTCCGAAGCGTAGCGTAGGAATCCGCACGAGAAATTCACGCAGGTGATTTCTCGTGTCGCATAAAGGCTATTTGTGACGCTTCGGCACAAGATAGCCAAACTAACCAAGGTTAGTTGTGAAAAATCAGCATATCAATG